>PLSG01000396.1 GCA_003164155.1 Parachlamydiaceae bacterium
GGGGTCAGTTTTGACAGATTGACAGCTTCTTGACACTGCTTTATGTCATTGGTCAATGAACACGATAGGCCTTGAAGCAAGCTGACCCCATTTTCCCTTTTTTTTATAAATATGCTCAAAACAGACAGATGTCGATTTTGAGCATATTGAATTGACATTAACCCCATGCTCATTTAATATAGCGTTTATGAAACCATTTGTCGGAAGAGATAACGAATTGCAAAGACTGGAGGACCTATCTAAATCAGGTCGAGCCTGTCTTGTTGTCATTAAGGGGCGTCGCCGTATTGGGAAAAGCCGCCTGGCTGAAGAGTTTGGGAAAAGCCAAGAGTTTTTGCCTTTCAGTGGGCTGGCTCCAGTTAAAAGGGTGACAGCCCAGGATCAGCGCGATGCCTTTGCACGCCAGTTGACTAGCTTATTTCACATTCCGCCTTTCACTTTCACCGATTGGAGTGATGCCTTCGCACACCTGTCAATGTATCTTCCTGAGAAACCCTGTGTAATTCTTTTTGATGAGATTTCATGGATGGGTTCAAAAGACCCTACGTTTATTTCCAAATTGAAAGTTTGGTGGGATCTTGTCTTACAGAACCATCCGTCTGTCATTCTCATTTTATGCGGCTCAATTTCTACCTGGATTGATAAAAATATCATCAATAGCACAGCTTTTTTTGGACGTGTTTCCCAGTATTTGGAACTCACGGAACTATCCATTCCACAATGCAGAGAACTATTGCACCTCCAAGGTTTCAAAGGATCAGATCTCGATTTTTTTAAGATTCTTAGTGTCACTGGCGGAGTGCCTTGGTATCTTGAGCAGATTCAGACTCATCAAAGTGCTGATGAAAATATTAAACGCCTCTGTTTTGAAAAAAACGGCCTTTTGGTGCATGAATTCGACCGGATTTTTAATGATCTTTTCAGCTCAAGGGGAGAGGTCTACAAGAAGATCATTAAAATACTAAGCCAGGGAATGAAAGATCGCGCAACCCTGCAAAAAATCATGGCTTACTCTCCAAGTGGTACCTTAAGTCACCATCTTAAGGCGCTTGAAATCTGTGGATTTGTCAGTAAACACCCTGACTGGTCTTTAAAAACAGGCAAGCCAGGAAAATTGACTCTATATCGCCTTTCCGACAACTATCTGCGCTTCTATACCCATTACATCGAACCCAATCTAGCCAAAATCGAACAGGGATCATTCCAAGAAGTTCCACTCTCCAGTTTGCCAGGATGGGAACCGATGCTGGGTTTTCAACTTGAAAATCTTTTGCTGAAAAATAGACAGCTCATTTACAAGGCCCTTGGAATTCACCCACAAGATATTGTTATCGATAATCCCTATTTTCAAAGAACCTCAGGCCGCAAAAAAGGGTGCCAAATCGATTATCTGATTCAAATGCATTCAAACACCCTTTTTGTCTGTGAAGTCAAAATGCGACGTCGGGAATTAGGCATTCGCGTGATCGATGCAATGAAAACTAAAATAGCTTCTCTTGNNGAAGTAATTGAGGCCATGAAAACAAAAATAGCCTCTCTTTCACTTCCAAAAGGCTTTGGTGTTTCACCTGTCCTACTCTATCTAGGCCCTGTCTCAGATGCCCTATTGAGCAACCGTTATTTCTACCGCCTTATTGATATTGCAGATTTATAAAGGACACAAGTTCCAGATCAAAAAGCTCGTCCTCAGTGACAAAACAGAGCGAAATGCATTCAACTTCAGGATGCGGAGCCATGGCTTTTTCTTTTGCATTACAATTATCCTCTTGGCTTGGCATATTTTGGATTGTTTTTTTGTTATGATGATTTAGACTCACTGTTGTTTCGCGACTTGTTAATCTAATATGCAGCAGAAGTTATAAAAGGGGTCANNTTCCGGCGGAGGAACCGCCTACACACGGGGCTCCCCACTTTCTTTCGACAGCTACCGCGGTGAGTTTTGTACTTATGGGGCAATGTAATTGTTGCATTAAAGGTGATCAAGGCCCGTTTAGGTAATCCGGCGCAGCACACGACCTGAATAACTCGAGCAGCTTTCCGTTATCGGGAGGCACATCTTTTTTGATTGCGCGTATATATGCCGCAAAGAACCGATCCAGTACTTCTTTTGGCAACTCTGTAAAATAGATCGGCACTTTATCCCTAAATAATTCGGAATTAAAAAAATCGGTCACTTGCCTAAAATCAAACAGGCAATCGGGTGGGAGCGATGCACAGAACAGCTCAAACATCTGAGAGTCGTTAAGAAGAGCACCCTCTTCAATTGTGCGCATATAGGCATCAAAAAAATTGTATAGCAATGTGTAATCTAAATGCCACATTCCGGTTGTTTTAGCTAAAAATAATTCAGAATGGAAAAATTGCTCGGCACCGTTTATGCAGAACCCAATTTGATTGAGTTCCAGGCTCAGCTTATCCAATGCAGGCTTCTCATCGGCTCCTATGGCGATCCTTTTTTTATTATACGTATGCGTGCATAATTCAAGTGGCATGATTGTCGTTTGTCTATATCCAAAGCTATTTCTCTGCATTAAAGGTACTTTTTTTTTCATAAAACGACTTATCGTGTCTGGATAACCAGATCGCCTGATCACTTGAAGATCGAGAAAAAAAGTATTTTTATCATTTTTAGCAGACACGNNCGAAAAATAGTTTTGTATTCGGTTCTGTGGGAGTGCCGGAGAATTTTATTGAGGGATGTAAGTGTGCATACACATATTCGGCATTTTCAAAACAAAGACTGTGGTAAGCATCTATATGCTTCACAGCATGGGCGTAGATATGACCCAACCCCTGCACGTTCAAAGTGTCGAGCTCTTCGGAGCGTTTGAATTTCTGAAATTGCGCAATCAGCGCCAAATTAGATGAGTAGATGCCGATACCACCGCCTGTGAATTTATCCCATCCTGGTTGATCAATTTTTTGAGCACTCCAAAATACCACTAAATTTAATGAACCGTCTTTGATGTTACCTCCAAATTCCTCTAGAAGGGCTACGATCTCATCGGACTGAATCTTTCCGATGGTGTTGTCTATGACCACTGTAAGCGGGGGTTTTGGCTTTGTTCCACTGTTTAAAAAATTGCGGACGATCTGGTTTGCGTCATGCGCTGTGTATACGTTCATCATTTCATTGTACGCAGGGTGGATATCAAAATATAAGACATCAACAGTCTGGGTATCGAGAACTTCCTTAGCAGATTTCTCAAAATCTGGGTAGGTGATCTTATGCATATGAAACGTTTTTGAGCCTGCCAGTGCTTCCAGTCGATTGCTAATTTCATAATAGGAATCGGAGTACACAGCACTATGCGTATGAATGCCTTTTCTCTGCTGTAAGATGGCATGTAGCACTTCTGAAGCAGCCCGCACCCCGCCCCCCGTGATTCTTGCGCATGCGGGCTTTAATGTGCTGGTGCGAGGTAAACTGCGGAGAAGGAATTCTTCTGCTTCCTCCTTGTTGTAAAAATCGCCTATTGTTGCCAGCAGCACAAATTCTTCCCCAAGCGCATCAAAGGTATTGTCGAATTTGTCAAGCTCACCCTTTGTCAAATATGCGTTGGCATGGTGCATTTCCGATAAAATGCGATTAAAACAATCGGACAATAAGTCGTTCATTCTTTTCTCTGCAAATCTCTTGTCGATACCCATATCTTTGAAAGCGCTCAGCAATGCGCACAGAAAAGAGGTCTGTATTACCTGACTTTTCGTTTTACCCTCAGAACTTTGAAACGCTGCATAGCGCGGATCGCTCAAAAAGGTGGAAATACTCTGGGGAGGTTCTTTGGGAGAGGGCGTTGTTCCGGGAACGGCAAGGGTAACTCCCGGGTAGTATGCAGGCACTATCTTTTTAAAATCATCTATTTTCACTATCTTGGAAAGAGCTCTATTACCTGCCTGCTGGGTCAAACCATAGCCAGTCACAGACGGATCAAATATGCGTCGGAAATAGTAGTTGGCAGAAGTGGAGTAAACTAGAGCATCCTGTCCTTGCTCTGTGGTCATAAAACATCCAATGCACATTCGATCCTGCAAGTCACGGTTTCTAATCCTCTCTTTAAGCGCATTGAACGCCTTCATTTTTGCCTGAATCTGTTTTGCCCATGTTTCCCGATCCTGCGATTTATCAATGTCAAAACGCAAAAAATAGAAAGGCCTTGAACCATCGTCGCGCTCTTTATCCTCGGCCTCGATCTCTGCTAAACAAGCTGGCTTGGAAACATTGCGATATTCCAGCTCNNTGCTAACGAGAACAATGTTGACATTTTCATCCCAAGTACCTGTTTTTTGTCTTATCTCATTAAAGATGGGCTGCATTAACAGCTGTTCTTCTGTGAGACCTCGGCAGTGTCTGTAATAGTCTCCTCCCGACGAGCCCAAGGGTGACGTATCCCGTCCAAATGACTCCGCGTCATCAGCTGGAATATCAGCTACCTTAGTCAAGTATTGAAGCGCAAAGAAAGTCAAATCCTGTCGATCTTTAGAACTGAGTTCAGGGTGCTTATCCATGTAATTTTTGATGTAGTTGTAGATTCTGCCCCATTTTTCATATCGGCGCAGCCCCGCGTGCACAGGGGCAGGCATAGGAATGGGGGGAGGCATAGGGTCAGGGGCTTCTGGGGTTTCCATGGTTGGAGCAGGTGGTGGCGATGAAGCAGATATCGTGGTTGGCAGGCCTTCTATGGTTGACCCTCGACTATCCCTACTCTGTCTACAGGCGAGCAAGACTTTTTGCAGCAGGGAAAATTCCTCGACTGTTTGACCGACTGCACTGTTTTTTTCCACCCCTTCTATTGATGCACAGAGTGACATGATCTGCCTCTGCAGCAATTCGCTATTGCCAGAGCTGGAAGACACAGAACTGGAAGACCTTGCGGAATCAACGGGTGTATCGACGCTAGCAATAATATCTTTTAGATTATAGATATGGTCATCGAGTTCTGAGCATTCGGTTTTACCTACCAATCTACCTCTCCATTCCACGACTTCACTCAGGAATTGCTTTGCTAAGGGCACTGACAGATCAACCGATTCTCGAATTGGCGTAGGTCCGCTGCTTGTTGGAGATGACATATCACACCTTGCTATTTAATATCGCGAAAAATAAAAAATAATTTATTAACTTGAAACTATTTTAACACAAGCTGAGAATTAACGTCAAAATAGCAATAGTTTAGAAATATCCAAAACAACTGTCTTAGAAGGGTTGCTAGCGTCCAATGCGGGCATACTGCACAGTGAAGCATATTGCCTATCGGCAGCCTTGCGGTTTATTAAACATTACCAAATAATTGACCCACTCGATCGGCTAAAAATAATCGAGTTTGTAGTATTTGTACAAGGTCGTGGAGACGCTTCTGAACTTGCCGCTTGTCTCCGCCAACTTGATATAACCGATCAGACGGCTCTCGTGGAAATAGCCAAAAAAGTTGCCCAAAACAGATACGATACTATCTCCAAGGATATTCACAGGTATGGCATAACCGAATCAAGCGGCTTTGGTAGAAATAGCCAAAATGGCTGCTCAAAAAAACGGACTAGAAATTTTCAAACATATTCACAATTACCGCATAACTGATCAGGCGGCCTTGGCGGAAATAGCCGAACTTGCTTTCCAGCGACCAGACTTCGAACGTGAGTTGCTTCGATTTCCTGCCAATGCCCTCAATCTTATGGCCAATTTTGGCATCAAAGACCAAGCCGCGTTGAAAATACAAGGAGATTTATTGGAAAGGGGAGAAGCGCTGCCTCCAGAAAGGCTTCAAAAAGCCGCTGAAGAAGCAGTGGGAAAAATGTTAGTTTTACAAGATGAAATTTTGGGGCAATTGAGCGCGTTGAGATCTTTAGAAGATCGCACAGATGTAGCAAATATGCTATTTAAGCTTTTTTTAGAACCGACTTCAAGGGATCTTTTTATAGGCCTCGAAACAGTCATGCCCTATCACTTACCCAAGGCTCGACAGCCCCCTTTTTAGGACGGATGAAGCACTTCAAAAAGCATGGAGCACATGGGTAGAAGAGCCCTTAAAAAACCGCTATCCAGATGCCTGCTTTGTCTATGCAGGTAAAATCAATAGCTTGCCTGAATCAGACAAAACGAGCATGCAAAAATCGGCTATGTACACCTTTTCGGTCAAACGCATCCAGGAAATTTTAACGCAAAGATGCAAAGAAGGTTCTTGTATGGCACAAAGAAAAACGCAAAGACGCAAAGGCGCAAAGAGGCTTGCATTCCTTTATAGTGGACCCCATTGCCTAGACAA
>PLSG01000397.1 GCA_003164155.1 Parachlamydiaceae bacterium
CAAAACCCGCGAAGGCGACATCTTTTCACAGACCGAATTCGACAACGACTTAAAAAATTTGTCCAAAGAATATGATAAAGTCGAACCGCAGATTGAGTCTGCAGAAGGCAACCTATTTATTACCTTGACAGTGTGGTCCAGACCCACCATCCGCAGCATTAGGTGGAAGGGCAATCAAAACATCGAAACTAAAGCCCTGCAAGAAGAGCTGGGGATAAAGACTTTTACGGTGTTTGAGAGAGCACCCTTCAATACCGCTTTCAATAAGCTGAAAGCTTACTATGTGAAAAAAGGCTTCTTTGAAGCCGATCTGGAATACTTGGTAGTGCGCGATCCGCATTGCAACGAAATCGACATTGAAATTTTAATTCACGAAGGGCGCTCGGGGCGCATAAAAGACATCGTATTCCACAATTTCACCTGTGAAGAACAAGATGATCTATTGGAAATGATGGTTACCAAAAAGTGGAACATTTTTCTGAGCTGGCTGAACGACGAGGGGATCTATCACGAAGAAGCTGTTCAACAGGATGTCTATCAGGTGCAAGACTACCTTCAAAACGAAGGATACTCGGATGCCAAAGTCTTTCTGCAGATTGAAGAGCTGTCTTGCGACCGCATCGTGTTGCATTACACCGCCGATAAAGGGGAGATGTACTACTTTGGGGCCTTATCCTTGGAAGGGAACACGCTATTTTGCGATGATGAGATACGCGAATTCTTTACCTTTGAAGAGGGCGACCCTTATTCTCCTGAAGATTTGCGCGAAACCATCAGCAACATCATAGACCTGTACGGCCGAAAAGGGTACATCGACGCTATCATCGATTACGAACCAACCCTTGAGGGAGATAAGCATGTGTATTCCATCCACTTCGAATTTGATGAAGGGGAGCAATATCGCGTAGGCTTAATCCGCGTGTTTGGCAATTGCAATACACAGGCCAGAGTCATCCTGCATGAAACCCTCTTAGTCCCAGGAGAAATTTTTAATAACGACCGGTTAAAGCTGACTGAAGCGCGTTTAATGAACGTGGGTTATTTCAGCACGGTCAACGTCTATGCTGTCAAGACGGGCGACAGCTGCAGTTTGGGCAAAAACTACCGCGACGTGCATATTGAAGTGGAAGAGAAAGGCACGGGTAGTTTTGGGGTTACCTTTGGGTTCAGCTCAGCGGATAATGTTTTTGGAGGCTTTAACATCACCGAAAGCAACTTCAATTATAAGGGACTTTCCCATGTATGGTCTAAGGGCCTAGGGGCGCTGCGCGGAGGCGGTGAGTATGCCTATTTCAACACCACCATCGGCTCTAAGTCCAATAGCTACGTATTGTCTTGGACTAAGCCCTATTTCATGGATACTCAATGGGTGGTCGGATTTGAAGCAGAGCGCACTATCAGCCGCCTGGTCACCACTGATTACCAAATCAAATCTTTGGGCGGCAGCATATTTGCCAAGTATCAGTTAAATCCCTTCTTGCGCTTTGGCTGGCACTACCGCTTGCGCAACTCTTTTGTAGATGTCAGAAGCCGCGGTGACTTCGAGCTAGCCAAGCAAGCTAAATTGCATGGTCTGATCTCGGCTACGGGCGTATCTTTGACCTATGACTCTACCGACAATCCCAATTTCCCAAGTAGCGGCGTGCGCTCTGTCTTGAGCTGGGAATATGCGGGATTAGGAGGCGATCACAACTTCTTTAGTTGCGCCTACATCAATAGTGCCTATTTACCTGTGGGCAAAACGGGTATCTTAAAGTATCGGGCTGACTTTCGCTTCATCGATCCTCGCGGCAATAAAGAGTTCGTCGAAGAAAATGCCAACGACATACCCATTGGAGAGCGCCTGTTTTTGGGTGGAGACGACACCATTCGCGGTTACCGTCCCTATTCCATAGGACCTAAATTTGAAAATGGAGACCCCAAAGGGGGGATGTCATTGGTTTTGGCCTCTATGGAGTATATGCGTCCCGTGTTTTCGAGGCTCGACGCCTTTGCTTTTGCCGATGCCGGCCGCTTGACCTCTCACACATGGAAAATAACTGGTGAATACATGGTGGCTATAGGATATGGGGCGCGGATCAAGATTATCGACGGTGGACCTTCCTTAGTAGTCGGTATGGGGTATCCATTGAATGCCCACCGGCACAGCGATGTAAAGCGGTTCTTCTTCGCCATTGGCGGCCGTTTCTAATTTTTTAACAACAATAGATGCTGCGCAGGGAATAACTGCGGCGAGCTTCACTTTCAAGGAGGAATATCATGGTGATTTTCGGTTTAAAGCGCATTTCAAGCACGAGCTTGATGATAGCGGCCACTGTATTGGCTATGGGAGTATTCTCAACATGTATCGAGGCGGCTAACGGCGATTCAAGCTATGAGAAGAAAAGCAACATTCAGATCGGCGTGGTCAACTTCAAGCAGTGCATCGAAGCCTCTAAAATGGGTAAGCAAGAACAAGCTTCTTTTGATGGCATGAAAAAGCAGATGGAATCTCTCCTCGAAGACAAAGAAAAAGCGCTGACCGACATGGCGGCAAAACTCAATGATGCCGATTACTTAGACAGCTTGACACCTGAAGCGGAAAGAGATCTCAAGAATAAGTTCCGCACCCAAAGTCAAGAAATGCAGCAGCAGCAAAATCAGTATATGCAGACTCTTCAGCAGGCTAACTACAAAATCTTGCAAAAACTCACCGAGCTGGTAGCTAAAGCTTCGGCTGAAGTGGCTCAAGAGGAAAAGCTGGACCTTATGCTCAGCGAAGAAAGCAACTATTACTACAATCCAGCTTTGGATGTGTCTTCTAAAGTCACAGCTAAGATGGATGTGCTCTTCGACAAGGAAACGAAAAACCTTAAAAAATAGGGCTAAAATATTGACCTTGAGCACCTTCTCGGTCAAAATATTAGCCGTGCTAAAAAAGAGCAATTATTCAGATCCCTATTTGAGCTCTTAGCAGGGATCTGAGTGGGATCTGAACAGTTGCAAAAAAATGAGTGATGGATATATGGGACAAAAAGATCAGTGTTTTACGCTTGCCGAACTTGCCACGCTAACTAATGCTCGCTTGGTGGGGGATCCCGCACATATCATCAAAGGTGTGGCAGATTTGCAGTCGGCACTGCCGCAGCATGCCTCTTTTCTATCTAATCTGCGCTATGAACAGGCCATGCGCAAGTCCTCTGCCGGAGTGGTGTTTGTCGATGCAAGCATAAGCTTAAGCGAAGGAAAAAACTATCTAGTCGCAGAAAATCCTTCACGGGCCTTCCAGCAAGTTATCGAGGCGTTCAGCGCCTTTACCAAAGAGATTACGGGATTTACGGGGATACATTCCTCTGCGGTGGTGCACCCTACGGCTAAAATAGGCAAAGATGTTTCCATCGGTCCTTTGGCTGTGATCGATAAGGGAGCTTCAATTGGCGATCGCACATGCATTGGTGCCGGTTCTTTCGTGGGTTTGAATGTATCTATTGGCGACGACTGCGTCCTATACCCGCATGTGGTCGTGCGCGAACGGTGTACTTTGGGCCATAGGGTTATCTTGCAACCGGGAAGCGTTGTGGGATTATGTGGTTTTGGATTGACGACTAATGAAAAAGGGCAGCATAAGCGCCTTCAGCAGCTGGGCACGGTCGTGCTAGAAGATGACGTGGAGCTTGGATCCAATACAGTCGTAGAAAGAGCGCGCTTCCAAGTGACGCGCATCAGCCAGGGCACCAAGATTGGCAGCCTGGTTATCGTCGGCCATAACAGCCTCATCGGTCAACATAATATCATCGTCAGCCAAGCCGGGCTGGCTGGTTCTAGCGAGACGGGTAGCCATGTCACCTTAGCCGCCCAAACGGGCGTGGCCGGCCATCTTAAACTAGCCGATGGCGTTATCTTAACTGCCCGAGCCAGTGTGTCGAAATCCTTGCCTAAGGGAATCTATTCGGGCGAACATGCCATGCCTCTGCATAAGCATAATCGCTTAACCGTTTATTCGCGCAAAATAGAGGAATATGTTAAGCAAATCCAGGTTTTGCAAAAGCGCGTCGATGCCTTGGAAAGCAATTGTAGTGCGCTTTAAAATTTAAATTTTGAGTAACTCCTTTTAAAGTAAAGGGTTGAAAATGCCAAAATTTTGGGCCACGTATCAACCCCATCAAATCCACCATTTCATCATCCTGGAAAAGTGTTTCTAAAAAAACACTTGTTTCAAATCTTTTTTTTAATATAGTCGAGATGAAGGTATTCCGACTCGCTTTTGACCGAATTGACATTTTCGGCCAAAAAATGCGGTCTCGCTTGCAAGCGGATACCTATCTTAACCATTAAATATTAAAATAAAGGAAAATAAAATATGAAATTAGCTACTTCTATCTTAACTTCATGCGGTGTTCTTGTCTCTTCTTTAGCATGTGCGACTCAATATTACTATCCTGATGTAAATAGCTATAATAGACACGGTGATGAACAGTCCAATGATCAGCGCTCTTCGCGCTCTTCTTCCAATCGCTATTCTGTTAGTTACTATACAACACCTTCTACTGGCTACTCCACAATTTATTACACATATCCTAATAGCGGCTATTCCACTACTTACTATACTTACCCTTCAAATAGATACTACAACAACGATTATAGCAATCCTGACTATGGATACTACAATTACTCAAATGCAAATAATTCTGCTTCTCAAGATTATCGTGAAGGATCCGATTTTCAGCGCAATTCCCAAAATTATAGTGGAGATCTGGAATTATTAAATAGAGTGCAAAATGCCATTGAAAGAGAATCGGGCTTTAATGGAAATCATATTTTCATAAATATCAATAATCAAAAAATTATTTTAAGAGGACGCGTTCACTCTCAAAAAGAAGCGCAAAAAATTGAGAATATAGTTAGAGATATAACAGGAAGCAATGACATTGATAATAGATTGAGAATAACTGATCAAAGAGGCCAACGGCAAAGCCGCTTCCAAGGTCAAAGCCGTCAAGGACAAGCCCGCTATGATCAAGGACAAGGTCGTTATGATCAAGGACAAGGAGGCTATGAAGGGGAAAAAAGTGTAAATGAAGAAAGCGATTATGACGATAACACCTCTGCTCCTAAAACTTCAAATGGCAATAAAAAATACCGCGACGATCAAGAAACCAAAAAGCCCTCTTCCTATGATAAATCAACTTCGGAGATTAAATCAGGACCAGACATCCGAGATGATGATGATGATGATTCTTTTGAATCGGATGATCAAAGATAAAATTTCTTTCACTGGCATAGTTCCTTTGACCCGGAGAATGTCAAGGTAACAAAGAGGAGACCCAATTGTGGACTCCTCCTTTGTTACCTTATGTCTATTATTCTC
>PLSG01000008.1 GCA_003164155.1 Parachlamydiaceae bacterium
AGAAATTGCCCAAGGTTGCCATTCGGTATTCAAATAAGATTGCGAAAGCTTTTGAATTTCATCGCAAAGGGCAAATGAATGTAAAGATACTATTTGAAAGGGGTCGAAAAGCAGATTCGCTTCGTCTAGACCTTCGATGTTTATTAGATCTTTTGCCTGGACTTCCGATCGAAGTGTTGGTTCTTTTAAAGGGTTCTTTTTATTGAATTCAAGCCAAACTTGCAAAAGTAAGGAAGATGGGGTGGGTGGAGCTAACTCTTGAAGTCGGTTAATAACTAACCAAGCACCACTTCCAGAGTCATCGTCCTTTTTTTGTATGCGAATACCGGGCAGTCCAGAAAAATCATGTTCAAACTTATGAAAAATCTGATGCCGCATAAGATCTGCTATAGGTTTGGTTCGTAAACGAGCCGCATGTTGTGCAAACTCTATCAGAGATGCCAATCTTTCGTATTGAATCGCCATCATTGCCCTGCGCTTTCTAAATTCCAAAAATATAAATAAAAAAACTGGTCAAAGCATCTCAATAAACCGCATTTCCAGCAACAAAAATAAAAGTCTTACCATCTGGCAATCAAAAACATGCCCTTCACTTTAATGATTCATTTTTTGATGTCGCAATTTTGTGTAGTAAAGGTATACCACATGCTTTCTGTTTGCAAAAATTACCAAAAAACAGTGCTTTTTGCAATTTGATTGCAATTTAGGTGAAAAGCCGAAGATATCCCTTGTTTTTGTAAGAAAAACATCCTAATATTCCTTACATGAACGGTAGTCGCAAATTTAAAAGCATTGATTCTCAGATACTTGAATCTATAAATATCCGTGGATATGGCGCTGTATTTGTTCCGTCGGACTTCCTAGATCTGGGCAGCCGACAGGCTGTCGATATTGTTCTTCACCGACTCGTTCGAAAAGGGACCATTCGCCGCCTAGCGAGAGGAATATATAATTTTCCTAAAGAGCACCCTATACTTGGAAAACTTCAACCATCTCCAGAAAAAATAGCAGAGGCATTGGTTGGCCGCGATTGCACGCGTATTCAACCAACTGGCGCTTACGCAGCAAACATTCTAGGATTATCCGAACAAGTTCCAGCTAAAGTGGTGTTTTTGACAGATGGGCCAAGCCGGACGGTAAAAATCGGAGCAACAACCATTCAGCTTCGGCGAACAACCCCCAAAAATATGGCGATGACAGGTCGGCTCAGTGGACTTCTGATCCAGGCTATTCGCGAACTGGGTAAAGAAAATGTGACCACACAGCGGCTTGAGCATTTAAAGCGGATTCTTCCGATGGATAAACGACAAGAACTACTTAAGGACATTCGACTTGCGCCGGAATGGATGCATCCCATTTTCAGAAAACTAGCCGAGGAGACTGTGTGAAACCTGGTTTTTTAAAATTATCTTCTGACGAACGACGCCTGTACATTGGAACAAGCTACCATTCGGAGAAATGTATCCCCTGTAATCTTGATCCTTGGCTTGCTCAACCCAAACGAAAGCAGGGATCGGAACACAACACGCTTTCCAAATGCACAGAAAATCAAAGATACCCTATGATGCAAATATTTACCGAAATGTCTTATTCCCGATTGGGAGTATCACAGTATGCTTACAGGAAAAGCGTCAACCATTACTTGAAGCATACGCTAAAAAGAGGAAAATCATGTTCCAGGAATTGAGAATCAAGAACTTTAAAGGTTGGAAGGACACTCAAAATATTCGAATGTCACCCCTTACCCTTTTTTTTGGAACCAACAGTTCAGGGAAGTCTAGTATTGGTCAATTTCTAATGATGCTAAGACAGACAATGGATTCTTCAGATCGGAAAGTTGTTTTTTATCCAGGTGGAAAGAATTCTGCTGTTCATCTTGGATCCTACCAAGACATGGTATTCCATAGAGATTCGACTAAGTCCATTGAATTTGAATATAAATGGACTTTAAACCATCTTTTTGAAATCAAAGATCTATTATCTGATAATAAATTTTCAGGAGATAGTTTAGCTTTTAACGCTTCAGTTGGCTTAGAGACAAAGGATTTAAATTCGCTCTCTGTTAATCAAATGCAATACAGTCTTTTTTCTAATGATAGAGAAACATTAAAAATTGGAATGAAACGACATTCTAGAGCATCTGATTCAGCTGAGGCTGAGTATGATGTCACAGCACATCATTACAAATTAAAGAGAAAAAAAGGCAGAGTATGGTATTCTGGAGCCCCAGCACGTTTTTATGGTTTTCCCAATGAAGTCGTGTCTTATTACCAGAATATCGACTCTGTTCAAGAATTGAATCTTCTACATGAAGAATTATTTCACTCTCTTTTTTATCTTGGTCCTTTACGCAGAAAGGCTGAACGTCTTTACTCTTGGACTGGAACAGCGCCAGAGAGTGTAGGTTATGAAGGTGAGGATACAATAGGGGCTCTGTTGGCTGCTAAAACTAGAAAAATCAAGATCTCTGGCCAAAAAGAAGATACTCCCTTTGAACAAGTAATTGCTGAAGCTTTGAAAAAAATGGGGTTGATTGAGAGGTTCAAAGTTAATCGTCTCTCTGAACAGCGGCAGGAGTATGATGTTAAGGTTTGCACTAATAGTTCTAACGATTGGGTAGACTTACCTGATGTGGGATTTGGTATTTCGCAAGTTCTGCCTGTACTTGTCCAATGCTTCTATGCTCCTGCCAATTCAATTATTATCATGGAGCAACCAGAAATACACCTTCATCCCAGTGCTCAAGCAGCTTTAGCCGATGTGTTGATAGACGTAATTAATAGCAGTGAGAAAGGGAAACCTAGAAATATTCAGCTTATTGTAGAAACACACTCAGAGCATTTTCTTCGACGTTTACAACGCAGAATTGCAGAAGACAAAATATCCCAACAAAATGTTGCGGCATATTTTGCGAATGCTTCCCAGACCCCGATAAAACTAGAAGCCCTCCAAATTGATGAATTGGGCAACATTCTAAATTGGCCTGAGAATTTTTTTGGAGATGAAATGGATGATATCATTGCTCAATCAAAAATGGCACTTAAAAAAAGAAAAGCCCTGAAATTAGAGCTGGATCAACAATAATGGAGAAACTGCCTGAAAAATGTGTTGTGGATACGAATGTTCCTAAAATAGCCAATTGGGCATTNNACCATAGTGGAACACGTTGTGAAAAGAGGTGGACTCGTAATTGATTCTATGGGGGAAATATTTGAGGAGTACTGCCGTGGATTATCCCTTAAGGGACAACCAGGAATTGGCGACAAATTCGTGAAGTGGGTTCACGATAATCAATGGAAACTGCCTAGTGAAGATAGCGTGGATATAACTAAAGTAGACCATTCCTATAAAGAATTTCCCAAGCATAAAGACTTGGATGCTTTTGATCGATCGGACCGTAAGTTCATTGCAGTGGCATATAAGCACCCCAAAAGACCTCCGATTATTCAAGCTGCTGATAGTAAATGGTGGGGTTACCGGAAAGTATTAGCGAGTTGTGGAATTACTGTTAGATTTGTTTGTGAACAGTATGTTGTAGGCAAATATGAAAAGAAGATGGCTAAACGGAAAGTAACAAAATAGTCGTTTATTGAAAATTTTATTCCTCTCATAGTTCTGTCGAGGGAGGCTGTGGATAGTGGCTGAACAGCTGCCTTTTACCTTGTGAATTATGCACAAAAGATGCACACTCACAGCCAACTTCATGCAATCAGAGACAACATCCCGGGCGCTTTTGCCGCCTCTGTTTTCCCTGTGAAGTTGGTTGGATAATGTTGAGCATGACAGGAAGGCATCGGATTCGAAAACAGATTTACCGCAAGGTAACGGGGGTTCAAATCCCTCCTCTTCCGCATTTCAAAAGCCCTTCCATACTGGGGGCCTTTTTCACAGAACTTTTGATTGCAATAAATCGCAATGATTTTCTATTATTACCACTCAAGTTAGTGGGATCTCATTTCATTTCAAGGTAGGACAATATGAACCACCAACTGATCATATCCGTGGGACTTATTCAGCATGGAGATAGTCTTCTTTTAACTCGGCGCTTCAATCCTGAACATCCTCAATGGCACCAGCGATGGGAATTTCCGGGCGGAAAAATACAACCCCAAGAAACTCCACTTGAAGCTCTACATAGAGAGATATTAGAGGAAACAAATCTAACAATAAATACTCCACAGTTATTGGGCGTTTACACTCATTTTTGGCAAATAGCGAGCGGTATACAACAAACTTTCATTTTAGCTTATCATTGTTTCGCGAATCATCAGTTAGTTCAATTAAAACCAGATGAGAATGATGCACACGTCTGGATGGATCCCGTTTGTATTCTTCAAATGGACAATCTATTGGATGGTACGATGGCGATACTGAAAGAATTTTATTTTAAACATTTGTCTAATGTTGAAATAAAAAGATGTGAATAGACCTAACAGTTAGCCCAATTATCGTCTAACGAGTTTGCGTTGCTTTTTGGCTTGATTAAGAATGAATTTTTTTGAATGACACATCTCACAAAATCAACATCCTAGACCTAGGTTGGCGAGGCGAAATTCCGCACGCTGAAGGCGTNNCCTCATCTCAAAAGTCAAGGAAATGGATGCAATCAATTCAATATTGAACTGTTACGCTAGCATGATGCGTCTGCCCTAAGGGCTGCACCATAGGCTTCATTTCTGCCACTCCTCGGAAGCTTAAAGAATGCTCCGCAGTCCTATAGAGGATGTGCTTAAACCAATATCCACGGTCAATGGTTAATTAGCTGACCCAAACCGAACTTCAGGCCCTCTATTTAGGTGTGGCTATCCACAGAGCCTGCGGATCAAAAGGCGCGTTCAGTATCTGTTGTTTGACAAACCAATCATAGAGGTACTGGATTTCTTGGGCATCGAAATGCTGATTGTGCGTTAAGACGGGAAGGGTTTTCATCCAGGCAAGCCTTTCCCAGGCTTGAGTAACAGCTGATTTGTCGGGATTGGCCTGGTTGTAGATAGCAAAAGCCTCATCCGGATGTTCTCGGCAATAGACGATGCTTTCGTTTAAAGCATCGCGAAACAAGGCGGCAAAAGGGGCTTCTGAGCACGGTGTGCGGTCTTTGGCGATGATGAGCAATTCGTGATAGTTAGGCAGGCCTAGATCTTTAAAAGTGTAGTATTCTGTATCAATGCCCAAGGAACGCAACTGTTCGGTCTCGATGTTCCAATAAGCCCCATAAATGACATCAACCCGTTTAGTTCCCAGGGTACTCACTAAATCGAATGATACATTGCGCTTATGAGAAGGGATGATGGCGTTAGTTTTTAATGAGGCATCCAAAAATACCGTCGAGCTATCGCTAGAACAATAGCCAAAAGACTTGCCATTCAGATCCTGCGGCTGTTTGATGCCTTCGCCGGCGCGGAAAATGAAAGCATTGAGCGGGACATCGATCAGCGAAGCGACGATTTTTACATGCGCCCCAAAGGAAGTGGCCCGCAGCACATGCGGGGTATAAGAAATCCCAGTTCAGTTTGGCCAGAAGTCAGGTATGTCAAGGCATCGGAAGGTTCAT
>PLSG01000184.1 GCA_003164155.1 Parachlamydiaceae bacterium
ACCGCGTATTTTTCTAAGCTGCCTATGCGGCAGTGAACGCAACGGGGTAAGCTTTACTGTAACCTTGCTTTTTCTAAGCTGCCTATGCGGCAGTGAACTAGGCATATTTTGCTAGATCTTCTTGATTATCATAGGCTTTTGGATAAATCTCTAAAAATACCCTAATTTTTAGAGATTTATCCAAGCTGTTGATTTTAAGAGGTCTGCAAATCGTGAAAAAAAGAGGATCAAAAAAAGGGTAGGGAAGAAGTCTGACTGAAACCATAAGCATTGAAATCGTTTGCTCGAAGGTTAGACTCCACAAATTCCTGATTCACAAAAAGCCTGAAAATCTGATTTGTGCTACCGCTCTTATAGGTAATATATGGCAAATTCAACATCTTTTCAATTGAATTGGGGATCAGCTGAGTTACTTGTTCCTCACTCAAATTGTGGCGACGCATATACCGTCTCCTTATCCTGTCTGCATTACTTTTAGTTTGTATGCGACGAACGATACAATATTTTGTATAATTTGGAACAGCCAAGATTTTGGATATGTACACGTGATCAACCATTCCAGATATCCAATCTGTTGCCATTAGATTTTGAAGAGCAGCTTGACTTCCATGAATTCTTAAACGCTCCCCTAAATGTAGAGCGCTTTTATCATATTTAGGAAAACTTATACCAATATCTCCCTTGGATAATTGGGTTAAAATGCGATGAAGCTTTCCGCATAAGGTGTTCATGAGAACCTTTAGTGAGAATTCAATATTAGCCAAGACTTTGATGTCTAGATAATGACCCATTGGTTATTCCTTTTCGCTTTCCCCGAACACACCGCCGCGGATTAAGATTGCGATAACAAAATGTTGATCGTTGTTTTTAGGTTTGTTGTTTTTGATCACCCAGTTATCAAGTAAGTTGTAAAAATCAGTTTTTTCTTTCGGCTGACGATAGGCCTTACCTAGGGAGGTGACAGAACCATAAGGTTCGACGGGGATTGGTTCTGGTTCCCCAATGTTATCCGAAGGATACCAGGAATCAATGGTTCGAACAGCATTTCCTATCTTTTGAGAATGAAGCGCAGCAATTTCACCTACAGAATACAAAACCTTACTTTTTTCATCCTTCGATTTGTCCAGAATTAATTCCTGACTTGGGAAGACTTCCTGGCCTTTTCCCATTCTTGCAAAGGCTACTACTTCTAAAAGTGTAAACTCCTTATTGCTAAGCCCGTTTTTTATCAGATGAGATAAGGCCGCAATATCATCCTTAAATTCAGGCTTGCACTCAAAATGGCGCGTAGAAATCTTTAATGCATCAAACTTCCAAGATTTGCTAATTTTTCCATTTTGCCAATGGTTTACATGAACTTCAACATCTTCTGCACCTAAGCGATTTCTCCAAAGAAAGCGCGCATTTGCAATATTGAATGCATAGCGTTTTGCTAGTTCATCAAAGGCAAATTCATTCACATAACCTTGAACAATTTCCTTTAGCTTCTTTCTATAATCGGGTTTACTGCATGCCGAAGGGTCTCCGATATTTCCTAATACTTTTATAGTAAAAGACAATCGCAGAGTATCGCAGTCACTTGGAAGAGAAGCCACATCTACGCGCTGTAAATTTGGATTATCAATTTTGGCGTCGAACTTGGCAGAGTCGTCATTTTTTGTTTTTAATCGATTGGAAATAGTTCCTCGCACAGCTTTTTCACGAATTTTAATAGGATTCCAACGTTCAGTTTTTTCTTTTTCATCCCATTTTCCTGCATACATGAGAGCATCAGATGGATCCAATTTACGCTCGAAAGCTAATACAGGAGGAGTCGTAAGATTGATTTTCTTTTCATTATTCATAGAAAGCACCTTTATGATTATTGTTGTTTTAAATAGTTTTTGTTTTTGCAACGATATAGGCCTTGAACATTGTCTGAATCATAGTTCCACATAATATCCTCCACGCTTTTGAATTTATGGGGACTCTTCCATTCCCCCAGGGAGTAAATGCTTTCCACAAATTGAAAAGGGTAATCATTATCCCGTGCTCCCTTAACAACGCCTGGAGCGTGCAATTTTGAGATCGCTTTGTATCCTATTGGAATAGGCACGATCCATCCAGGCTTTTTCCTTCTTATCCATTCGGCAGAATTGATATCTGTCTTTTGGACCAAAGGTTCATAATTGAGACTAGAAAATTCCATTAAGGCATCTAAGGCTGTGGCCTCAGGATTAACCAGCTGTAGTTCTCTTGTGCGAGAATCTAGTAAATCTTCTCTGGAAATTAGAGAAAATCCAGGAAGTAGGCTGTATAGGATTTTCTTTGATTTCTGTTGTTGCGCATCGTGCACATCAGGCCATTCAATTAAGGTGGGTTGATGTTTCTGGTAGGATAAGCAAGGCAAGATACTTCCGCCGGCTAGTTTTAAAGTTTGAGCTATTTCAAATATATTTCTTGCTAATTCATTGCATTGCGAGTCATTTCTCAGGCAAGATTTTCCAGACACCTGAATAATCAGACTTATCTCAATATGAGCACGAGCTTCTTGGCATATTGCTGGGGGCACTTCTTCTTTTGTAAGAGGGTTTCGCGTGAGGCAAAATAGCTTATCTCCCCTGGATTGGGAAACTTGAGGGGTAAAATTATGACACACAACACCTACACCTGAAAATTGAATTTCTAATAAAGGTTTTGCTTTTCGTTCCAGCGCGTGGACAAATCCTAAGATAGCTGTCATGCAGGGAAATCCCCATGTTAGGGGACTTGAAATTGCATTGGCATTTTGGACTTTTAAATGCGGAAGAATGAGAAGCGCGTCGGGTGTATATTTCATAAAATTTCCTCCTTTAATAAATGCAGTTGCCGTTCTAATAATTTTTTCCATTCCGTAAACTCATCATCGCCAAATCTATTTTCATCAGTTTGAAGACTTTGGTTGAGCCAACTTGCGAAGTCATGGCTAACATCAGATTTCCAGTCGCTCATCTGCCTTTGCTTTCCCCATTCTGGATCGCTGATGGAACGTCCTGGATCGAGCCAAAAAGCTTGGCTAGAACTCAGTTTGCTGCACTCTTGTTTAGCCGACCAGCCCGGATTTTGTCCTTGTAATTCCATAGCAAAACACATAAGTTCATCTATAATGTATGAAACTAAATCAGCCCTTGTTTGGCGGATAATGGAGTTGTTGTAATCTGTCTTATTTAAAAAATTCTTTAATTGATTAGTTAAATCCCGGACTCTCCAAGAAAAATGATTTTTATGAAAAATTGTGTGGATATGAAATGGAAGTTTAATCTTAGAGGATTGCCATTGCGGTGGGAGAGAGGGTAGTAAGTAAATTTTTCCGTTGCGTTTGCTATTGAGGTAGGAAATATTTTGTTTGTTTGTACCTCCAAATTTTTGTTCCGCAAGATTGAGGAATTCTCTATTTGCAGTGGTATGTGGTTTTCTGGCTTTTTTTGCGTTTCGGGCGTTTACATTTTCCTCGCCAAACTTAGAATCGCTTATATTTTCAAAGACTTCATGGGCCAATGTGGTGGGAAATAGAGGCGCAAGAATCCGATAACCATCGCCAACAGGGAAATAAATTTGCTTTGCCAAGGTGTGTGAACAAGGTTCTGGTTTATTTGGAAGGCAGATTTTAGCGAACTGCTTCAGCCATGTTTTTTTCTCTTCGTCACTTCCAGGTAAAGCTTCAATTAGAATTTTATCACTGCGCAAAATTCTGGAGAGTAAGTTTTCATTCTGAAAGATGATTTCCGTCAAAAAGACAAATACATCTAAAGCAGCAGCATTACCAGTTGAATCTTTTTTTTGTTTTACGGGAGACAATGTGGAGGTGCTTACAAAAGAATTGTTCGCTTGTTCATGGATTTCAACTAAAAATTCGCTGCCTTTAGCATCAGGATTAAGGTACTTAATAGCATGCGTAACTATTTGGCGTTGAGCTGCCCGGCTCGCTGCGCTAGCTAGCCAAACACATTTGGCCTTAGTTGAGTCTATTTCCTCTTCGACTATTTTTTCTGTAGCAGGGTCTTCTTTGCCTGCTTTCTTTTTCTTCTTATTTTCCTCCGTTTTTTTTATTTTTTCATCTATATAGGAATCAATGAGATTCCGCAATTCCTGAACTTCGCCTATATTTACTATTTCATCCTGCATTTTCACCTCTATGCATGTATTATGGCCTTGTATTATTTCTATAAAAAGCTTCAGTCTCTTTTCTCACGTCGGATACCCAGAGTACTTTGGTAATGCCAGCTTGAGCTGTCATTTTCTTGAGGGAGATCTATCCATCCAAAACGCAGTGCGCAAATGCTGAGATCTTTATAATCTAATGATTCAGCTAGGGATCTAAGCTCGCTCAAGTAATCTTGTGAACCCCACGGTTGTATGCGTTTTCCCCACATCAAATTGAGACGTTTAAATTTATTATTGTCAGGCTTTGGGGTGTCGCCTTCCAAATCATTGAACTTTGGCTCTAGATCTTCATTGTCCTCATCAGGAAGCAAGGCGAAGCGAACTTTTTTAAAAGGATCCTTCCGAAATTGAGTAAGTTTTTGAAAGACTCCTGAAAGATGTAGGTCTGTAGTCCACCATAGGTTTACAGGCCAACAATCGGTGGATGGTTCCTTTGACAGCATTAAAGCATGCAGGCGATAATGCTCGAGGTCCACTAGATTTTTTGTAGCCATCTCTCGCGTTATTTCTGGAGTTGAAATGCGTGGTATGGCATTGACTTTTTCATANNTTCTTTTTCAAATCCTGGCCAGCAATAAGTTGGTATAGATTTTTGCTTTTCTAAGCTTCTAATATTAGTTCCCAATAAGTATATGTTGGGAAATTTACAAATGTGTTTGCGGTGGCGCTTGATGCGCCCGGCAAGCTGTATGATAGATCGCATCGAAGATGGCTCAACGATTGCCCAATCATAATCGTGATCGCGTCCTACCTCTGCCACAGCAGTGGCCAACACAACAAAAATCACATTTTCTTCCGAGCAAGAATCGATGTCTTTCCTAAATTCTATGTCTTTAAAAATAGCTTCGGGTTTATGGCGCTGTAAGAGCCTATCTAGCATTTTTTCTATATGGGAACGTATGAGCAAAGGATGACGAGAATGATAACAGCATATCCGGATGAAATGATTGTCCTTTGCACCTAGGCTTATGAGTTCTGAAGCCACATCGATCAAGGGGTCTATGTTAGCGAATCGGATTAGTCCTATGCTGATGCGCTTGCTTGTTTTAGAATCAATATCGTAATTATTTTCGTGTAGCTCATGCAGCAGATGATGGATTGAGAGGGCCACTTCTGCCCTTACAGTCTGAGGGTGTGGATGCGAGGCGGTAAGTGGCTTTATTATGGCCTGACGGCGAACTTCAATCTGTTCGATTTTTTTCACTCTACCTTCAACAAAGGTTTTATGTGCCTGAAAAAAGTCATCACCACATGTGTGTTCGCTGGCAATGCTTTCATATTCATCAAACCATGCACAGCACACTTGCAGAGGTTTTCCAGGATGTCCACGGGAATTTTGAAAAGACTTGCGTCCTTCTAAGTAGGCACTAAAGAGTCCACTTACTAAAGACGGGGGCAAAGTAGCAGAGGATAGCAAAACCTTGCTACCGAGCATACCTGCCCAATGCACTAAACGCGTCAAGGCAGGCAAATCTTCGATATTAAAGTCATCAGGCTCATCTAAGATAAGGTCTGAGGTCATTAATCTCAGCATGGGAGTTATTTGCTTTCCTCCTCTGAGGCGTTCAGTTGCGCCTATTAAATGGTCTATTGTACAGACTAGAATGGGGGCAGACAATAATTTTTTAGCGTGCTTATCAGTTGCAAAACAGCAGTCAATTGCCCCTGTTCCCATAGTTCCTTCAAAATGCACAAAATCGCTATCTGAGAAAAAAGCTTTGGCAGAATCGGATCCATTTTCATCGCAAAGCTGATCTTCGATTTGGTCATTTTCAAGATTAAACAGGTCTTTAACGGCTGAAGATCCCACTAATACGCCTAAATCGTCTGCCCCCAAATGCAAACGAGAGCGATAGGCCTCTCCGGTTTGCAGCGTCAGGGTGCGCAAGCCTAAAGCTATGGTGAATCTGGCGCCACGTCTAGGTTCGGCCAATCCATACATGATTCGACCATTAGCAAAGGTTTTACCAGTACCTGTAGAGGCCATGTTTACCCCGAAAAAACCTTGTTCGTCTGTTCGAGAGCGTATGGAATAGGCTAAATCATATGCTTTGTCTTGCCATTGATAGGGGGAAGCAGAGCACTTGGTAAATCCCTTATGACGCGCAATTCTTGGCAAGCTATGCGCTAATAAAGGCAACGAACGAGCTATTTTGCTAGCATTTTTTTCAACTCCTAGTAAATGCTCATCTAAACGCTGCTTTGGTGCACGTGTTTTTGGGTCGGTATTGGCATATAAGCGACATCCTGCATCGCCTAAAAGTGCATTGGCGGGTTCACTAGAGTAATAATGATCGGCCAGCATTAGGCATAAGCGCGTCAAATGCAACGTGTAAATATCATGCCGAAGCCAATCGCGCTGGAATAGTTGAGGACGTGCTAGGGCATTTTCGGCCCAGTATTTGGCACGATTTTTCCAGCTAGTGCTAGAAAAGGGCAATCCGTTTTCAAATTTCCAACATTCTTTTTTTTCTTTAGCCGATGCTTTTTCTTGTGCTCTATTCCATGAAGGATCGATATTTTCTAAAAGGTTTTCTAGCCGATTGCGATTTTCGATCTTTTTTGTAGGCAGCTCGTGGTGTGACAAAATCAACCAGCCTATGGTTTGAGCTAAGGGTAGCATTTTGTCAAAAGGCATTTGCAAAACTCCCGGATCTACTCCATCTCTGATTAGAGAAGTGAGGCATGCCTGCTCAATATCTGGGGTTATACAAGTCAATTTCATCAGCCATTCTTCATCTGTTTTGCATTCAGCAATAAACGACTGAAATAAGCGCAATGATACCCACTCATGCCTGTAAGCATCGGCTTTTTTTTGCTTTTCTTTCAATTTATTTTGGAAAAACACATTGGCCTTTCCAAAGTCATGAAAAAGTGCCGAAAGAGCTGCTAGAATCTGCATGTCTCGGCCAGTATGCCAGTCATTTTCATCCTTTATCCGCAGCACGTCTTTTGTGGTAGTATTGGTGGGCACAGATCCATGTTCATTGAAGCAACCTGCATTTCCTACAATCCAGTGTAAATCGTCATCATTTTTTCCACGAATCCAATAGCAAGCGACAGCCGTATTGCGGCGGGCAGAGCTTTTGAGCAATTGCCGCACGGTATCTAATCCTTGTTTCGTTATATGTGTTTGCCACACCCGATCACCACAACGCTCTGCAAAATTATCCAGAATCCGCCGAGTTTCCGTTAAGGCATTCTTCATGCATTGGGAAACAAATAATACCTTCATGTAGTTTCTCCTAAAGTCAACGCAACATATTTTAGGCTATCTATCATGTGGTCAAGCGCTTCATCGTGGGAGAAATTATCGAGGCAGGATCGCCGGAACACCTGTTCTTCATCGCCTCTAGCTGCTGATATAAAGGCTTGAGGAAGCACTAAGGCATCCTTGATTAAATCGGCCACGTCAAATACCAAACCTCCTCGGCGCGTTTTTCCATGAAAAACCGATAAGGCGTGCGGAATACCTAACACCCAGGTGGCCGTCGCGCCTAATCCATACGCTAAGTAATTGCCATGATCGAGAAAACGATTTGCCGGGTCTGTGCCGGTGCCGTGTTTGGCGCGGACAAAAGAATTATATTTTATGGCATTAGCCGCCATCTTAAATAGTTGTTTGGTGAGACGTGCTTCTACAGTAAACAAGGTCATAGTGTCTTCAGCCCTATCGAGAGCTAAACGAAACTGTGATAAACAGATTTCAAACTCCATTTGATCGATTTGAAAGCCTGCTTCTTGAAATTTCTTATTTGATGTCCATGACCTTTCGATCAAGTCTAAGCGCATAACTTGAAGCATTTTTGCGGCTTTTAGTCTTTTATTATCATCAAACCAGAAGCGTACCCAATTTTGTAAATATTCAGTGGGTCTATATTCGCTTTGAGGAGACAACCAAGAAATATCGATGTCAAATTCATTACCTGAGAAAAGAGGGGTACCGCCGCCCCCACAGAAACCAACCATTACGCCTGCTTTGGAAAATTCGCGCATAGCTAACTGGGTGACTGATGTGCCTGTTCCAAAAAGTACTGAAGTTGTATTGGCGATGGGAATATTCCAATATAACGACTTTTGCCCTTCATCCGTTACATATTCTACTCGGCCTCCTTTGACAAGCACACGGCAGTGCTCGAGATAGTATAGATTGGCGCGTTTAGAATGTAGTATTGTTTTTAATTCTTTAGGTCTTATGTTGTTTTTTATTGATTTTTTCATGTTTAATTTTTATTTTTAATAGTTGTGTTAGGTTATGATAGAGAATGTGATTTAAAATATCAACGGATAGAAATTAATTAGGCTTGAAGCATGCTGTATTTGGATTGATCTCCCACTTCTTAGCAGTGGCTTGAAGTGGGTTCAGTATGATGAGATGACTTATAACTTCAATTAGGACAAGTTTGCACTCCCACAAAAACAATTTTGCAGATAAGCATGGCCTGAAAGGGGAGGAGCAAAGGGGAGATTTGTGGTTTCAGAAATTCAGTTGAATTCCTAAGACAATGCTTTTCCACCAAATATCACCTGCATAGAAAAAGCGCATAAGGAAAAAAAGATCTAAATCCACTTTATCTGAGATGCCAAAGGTTAGCTGACACAGATCCGATCTTGAGTGAAAAGGTGAGTAGAAACATTTGTAAGTGTGCTTTTTTAATGCTTATTTAAAATGTAAAATCTGATCCCCACTATGGCGTTTAATGATTCTGTCTGGGCCAAAGGTCGTGTCGTCTAGATTTAGTTTTTATCAACCTTTACAGTTCTGCCAATGAGTGTCTTATTATTTTGAGAAACTTCCATGGCAAATGGGAAATAATCAACTTTAAGTGCCAACTCTAAGTCATATGGTCCATTTTTATAGGAGATTGGCCCTTCCATCATGCGTTTGGCTGCCGGACTTGAGCGTACACGATTTAAAAATTGCTCTAAATCGATGGATTGTCTCATCAGCTTGCTTTGCAGGTATTCTGCCAGAGCCAGATCTTCATCTCCATTGGTTCTGCCAGTGGCTATGAATGAGACATGTGATGGTTGAAGTTTTAAAATGCGTCTGATAGTTGCATCGGCCACGACGAAACTTGAAATGAGGATTTGAGAAGCATGGCTACAGCCAATCACTCCTTGTGTGCCAGAAGAAGTTCTTTGCACAATCGTTCTTCCTGACAGAGAAGCGCTTTGCATTTCACTGGGAGAATTTTCAAAATGAAATCCATTTATTCTTTGTCCTTCTTGCTCTCCCATTAGCAATAAGGTGGGATCTATTTGATGTTTCCTAAAAGCTTCTTCAGGAGTAGAAACGAAAATGATCTCTTTTGCACCTGATGCAAAGGCGAAGGCTGCAGTAGTAAATGCTCTTAACACATCTATTACCACGCAAAGGCCTTTGGCTTGCGGAAGTTGGTGGCCTTTCAAAATACAAAATTCCATCTTTTCCCTAAAAATAGTTATTGCCCCCCAGACTTGCTTGGCCAAGGGAGTTAGTTTTTTTGGCCTTATTCACCTGTACAGCGAAAACTTTCGGTCAATGAGTAGACATCGTTTCCTCTATCCTTCCCATCTTTTCCTAATCATACCCATCCTGAAAATTTTACAGGATGATAGGATAGGAAAAGATGGGAAGGATAGAGGAAACGGTTACAGTAGCCGAAACTTTGGCCTTGTTCATCTAAACAGGGAACTTTTGGTCATCAAAATACCTCCTTCTGTGTTCTCTGTGATCTCTGTGGTAAAAAAAAATCTACCACAGAGATC
>PLSG01000328.1 GCA_003164155.1 Parachlamydiaceae bacterium
CCTTGTTTGTCTACGCCAGTAAAATAAACAGCTTGATTGGGGATGAGCGGACCACTATGAAGAAACTGTTTTCTCAATTTGTGTCTACCTTATTGAAGGGACCAGAGGCTTTACATAAATGGAGAATGGAATGTCCGCACTTTGACGCTGTCGACCACCTGTTAAGCGCCTCGCCTGAGGATAAGACAACATTAGAAAAATGGAATGTCTTCAAAAAGGAATGGAGTGCGTTCCCCTCCCCCACAAGCCTAAGCGCTTTCATTGCTAAAAAAGAAGAAAGCGAAAAAGGCCTTTCCAATAGATTTCAGGAACTCCTGGAAAACACACTAAAAAAAGATGGGCATGTCGCCGACTGGGAAAGCCAGCTGCCATTCTTACATAGATATCTTCACACATCTACTAGCGGTCCCCTGATTTTAAAAGAACTATCCGAAATTCCTTCAGATCCTCAAAATAATGTCCAAAAAGTGTGCTTGCAGCTTTGCATAGCCACAACTTCAAGCTCCTCCGAGATGTTATTGCCAGAGCTTAGCCAACACATTGCCGACCTGAAAAAAACAAATGCGCGATGGAATCTATGGAACACCGATATAGAAAGCTTTGTTAACAGTGTGGCCTTGGCTAAGAAAGGGTTGTCTTTTGATAAGTGGAAGATTAGCTTAACTCGCGCCCCTGTAGACATGCTTTTACTGGCCAGTGAAACGTCTGGCTGCCAGTCGATAGATGGCGATGCCGATTTAAATAAATGCGCTTTAGCATATGTAATCGATTACAAAAATAGTGCCATAGTGATCAAAGACGATGCTGGAAAAATTAAATTCAGAGCTATTCTCAGAGTACTTTATGACCAAAAAAATAGTACTCCGGTGCTTTTTCTCGAAAGACTTTATTCTAGCATAGACAATGCCACGCTGAGCACGGCTTTAAAAACCTACGCAGTGAATTACGCGGCACAAGTCGGCTGGCCTTTGCTGACGACGGAAGCTATGCACAAAGGTGAGGCTGTAGAGTATGCCGGTTCAGCCGATTCGCTCGGCAGCAACGCCGCCTTAGAATACTCTGATGCCGGTGGAGGAATCACCCACGGGACTTTTCACATAACTCGGCCGCTGCGTATGTCATAATTCAGGTCTCACTAATAACACACCAAACAAACTTGAAATACATTTGGTTTTGTTTTAATGTATAAATAACACAACTACATCTACAGACAACACTCATATAATTCACACAAACTATTTTAAAATGAGGGTTTTATGGAACCAACTATCTCCGCGTCAAACCCACCAACGAACCTCAGCCCCCTCACTTCAATTCCAGATTCCTCAAAAATTACAGTTCCGCGCGAAGCCATCCCTCCTTCTCCAAAAACCGCGGCATTAGAAACCACGCCTCTAATTTCGAGCGTTTTAAAAGCTTCCTCTAAAAGTGAAGGAAAGGAAGAGAATGAAGAAAGCGCACGTTTTGCTAAAGCAAAGCTAGATATCCAAGACCACCCTCGTGAAGTAATTAATAGCTTATCCGCCTATAACCTTACCCCTCAACACATAATAGAATTAGCCAAACTTATCGTTCAGAACCCATTCGGACGATTTATAATAAACTTCCGCATCGGAAGCCTGGGCATTACCGACCAAGCAGCTCTAGTAGAAATAGCAAAACTAGCTGTGCAACAAGATAAAGTGAGGACTTTAGAGCATATAGCTAACTATGGCATCACCAGCCAAACCGCTTTGATTGAAATAGTCCGTTTGGCTCTGGTGGATCTTACACCTGCGGATGTAGGATCTGCGTATCGTGGAATTTTGAAAGCCAGTATCACCGACCAAACAGTCTTACTGGAAATGGCCAAACTACTGACTTCAAAAAGTACTTCGGGCATTTCCATTATGGGGAATTTGGGCATTACCGATCCTATGGCTTTAATCGAACTAGTTAAGCTAAATCTTCAAAAATGCGTACCCCTTACTTTGCTTAAATTTGCTAACTACCGCATCTCAGACCCCACTACTCTTGTGGAATTAGCCAAATTTGCCGCTCAAATAGACGGAAAGAGCACCTCTTCTCTAATTAAAAACTTTGGTATCACAGATCAAACGGCCTTGTTTGAAATAGCCACTCTAGCTATAAAAAATCATTCTCAAAGCCCTATTTCCAACTATGGCCTCACCAGCCAATCTCATCTAATAGCGCTCGCTAAACAAACCGTACAGCTATACGGACATATAGTGCTGTCCGAATATGGTATTACCAGTCAAGCAGATTTAATGATCATCGCGAAGATGGCCCTCCTAAACCCTAAAACCAATATCAACAAGTATTTTTTGAAAAATATTTTTGATTGCATTCCTGAGCAATACAATCGCTTGGATTTACTTTCCATAGCCTTATTGCATGCTCGTGGACTAGATTGGAACACATGTAATGCATATATCCGCGAATTATGTGGAGAGGATTTTCACGCACAAGCTCTAAAGGATGCGCGCAGCTCTCTGCCCCAAATCAACGATAAAGCGGAAAAGCAAAGTGATATCCTTTTAAAAGCTCGCTTAAAAGAATGGGTGGGAGTGCAGCAAATGCGCTATACTTTTCTGAGCTTTGTGTACATTTCTAGAGCACTCTCTGCTTTTTCTACTGATAACCCTCCCTCTAGTGGACATATAGAGACTATCTCCAAAGAATTCGAAAATAAATTTGAATCTACGAAGTTGATCCAAATCCTTTCGCAGCTCTTTGCGCTTGGATCGATGCAGGAGAGAAGCCTCTTGGCTCAGGGTATATTCCAATTTTTGTATATCCCTGAGAACTTAGATTTATTTACGCGTGTCATGCAAGGCATGCCAGAACAATGCTTTTTGCCTATCGCCTTAGCTTGTTTGAGCAGTCAGAATGCTGCAGTGGTTCAAAATTTTGGCAAACAAATTCAAGAAATCTCTCGACTAGATGACGGGCCTAAAATGCGCCAATTGTCTATGCTTCTATGGCAACTCGCCGAAGCTGATCTCACCCCCGATCAAAAAAACAACCTATTGCTTAAGCAGTTTGTCGAGCATGCCTACGATGTGCACGCCTTACTGGACGAGTTGCCTTTTTACTCTAAAGCTTCCGCTAAGAGTGAAATAGATAAAAAGGCACTTGTCGAGAAAAGCCAAAATTTAGTGGGTGCTTTCTTAAAAAAGAAAGAAAGTTTCCTCAAGCTGGAACAGCCCGAGTTAAAAACATTAACAGAGAAATTATCCTCCATTACTCGTCCTCAAATTGATAAGCAGAATATTCTGACCCCCTTGCTCATCACAGAATTTCTCAAGGGAAAAAGATGGATCGNNAAGCATAGGTCAAGGGGCTAAGATAGCTCAAGCGCATTCTTTATGCTTAGGCGATCTACAGAGCTGCCTGCGCAAGGAAATCGTCGCCGTTTTTGAACTCAATGAAAAAGATTTTGCCAGCGAAGAAGAGTTTAGAGATGCCTGGCAAAAATGCGCAGAAATTCCTTTTCAAGAGCGTCACCCTCAAGCCTTGTTTGTCTACG
>PLSG01000207.1 GCA_003164155.1 Parachlamydiaceae bacterium
TGAAATATTTCAACCTGCCACAAACACTTAGAGATGTAGATCCATCCCTAGAAGATTCTGAAGAAGATCAAGCAGCTGCTCACGTGTGCTCTAAGGGAACTAGCTACTTAGAAGGCATGGCCCTCTTACACACTTCTGCGCGAGTGGCCAAAAAAGTGGAACAGCTCGAAATTATCCCAAAGAAAAAAGAAAAGGAAGAACTCCACTTATTGGCGAGCATGCTGACTTGCGCGCTCAGCGAAGAAGATTCGAAAATGGGAGTTTCCCAAAAGCATATAGCAGAAAATTTTTCGCTGCAGCTCTTAGGGCAAGGAAATCGCTTTCTCAATCCGCGCAAGGAAATTGTCCAAAGTCTGCTTTCCAAGGCCTACGTCCAGGCTAAACGGAGAGATATTGAAATAGAGCCCCTGCTCAATATTTTGAAGGCCTCTCAAGACAATGAGTTAAAGCTTATGCATAAACTATTGCAAGCTGTTTACCTTTTGCCTCATCTTTTCCCCAGTTGGGAATCCATGCAAAATGGCCTTGAAAAGCCACTTACCGTGCTCTCACAAGCTTTTCAAAGTATTCAAAAACAGCAAAATGAACTGGAAAAGCAAAAGCTAGCCCTCGCTCAACTAAAAAGAAAGCAAACCGAAGCTACCGAAGAAAGCGAAGAAAAAAGCGCAGCCATCCAAAGACCTGACGTCTGGAAGCGAGAAATCGAAAGGAAAAGTAAACATTTTTTAAGGCCTTCAAAAAGCACGCCTTTAGATGATTTTAAAGGCCTTAAAGACGCCTCTGCCCTGCACACAAAAAAAGGCCCGGAACTTCAAAAAATGGCCTTTGTGCCTTTAGAAAAACTGCGCGCCCTTTTTGCTCCATGCTCAAGCAGGCCTCCCCTAATGAGCTTAAAGGACAAAGAAGATTTACTTGAGGCTCTATCCGCCGATGAGGTCATGCACAAAGACACTTTGGCCTATCTAGCCCAAGCTCCGCTACCTAATTTCATCTTACTCACCGAGCTTAAACGCCAAAAAGTGCGCGCTGCCTGGACTTGCTTTATCTTCAAACACGAAAGGGGTTTGATAGATCTAGCCAAAAGAGTGCACGAAACTCACCATCCAGAGGCGCCTTCCGAAGAAGCCGAGGTTAAAAACATTTTGCAAAACGCCACGCTTAAGTCTCCAGGCTATAGCCCAATCAATGTGCAAACACTGCTGCACTTACTTGACGATGAAGGCAGATCCCACTTGGAATGCCCTGTCTTGGCCGAGCCAAATTTGGCTCTCTTTAAGCGCATAGCCAAAAAGGCCTTTGCCGCAAAGCTACCTGCCCAAGTGGAAAGCGAAGCCAAAGAAGTGTGGCAAAGCAAGCTGCTCGATCTGTCACAAGCAAGCCAATCCGCCACGCATCTCTACCGCAATCTAGCCATCCAAGCTGCCCATCTCAAAAAACAAGCTATGGTCAGCGAGTTTCATCTGCTCGATCTGGCCAACAAAAGCAGTCAAACCTCGGCTGGCGTGATCCGGGGGGTGGCAGAGCTCGCCACGCAACTCAACAAGATCACCTTGGCTGATCTAATGCTCGCTTTTGTACAAAAGAACTCGGTTTTAACCCAACTGAATCCCTTTTTGAATGCAGAAGATGTGGCGCACCTCATGCAGCTGACCATGCACTATCTGCTGCAAAAAACGCAGCTGCAAAAAATAGAACGCACATTGATTGCCTTTAAAGAGTTAGAAGCCCTAAAGCACGTAGCTCCTACATCTCCTGAAAAGCAAGCTATCACCAATCGCCTGTATGCTGAATTAGAGGGGCTTTCGAAAGAAGGTCCTGGCTTAAGCGAACGCCCCTACGACCCGGCCGTCAGGCCCGCCTACCTCTTATTTGAATATTGCTCTGGCTTTACACTGCGCGCAGATCAAGTGCTCAAGCTCGAGCAAATGGTTGCGCCTACAGGTAATCCTCACGTGATTTTACAAATGATTATGGGTGCTGGCAAGACGAAAGTGCTCTTGCCCATCTTGGCCATGCAAAACGCCGACGGCCACCACCTCTCTACCATCGTTGTCCCCGAAGCGCTCTTTGAGTCCGTACTTAAAGACATACAGGAAGCTTCACATAAGGTTTTCCAACAGGCCACCCATGTGCTTTACTTTAACCGCAATACGGAGTTGTCTGAGGAAAAGCTGACCAAAATATATACAAAACTGAAAAACATATGCCGTCAGCGACATTATCTGCTGATTTCCAGTAAGAGTTTGGCTTGTATTGCCTTAAAATACCAAGAAGCCCTCTACAACCATTCGCAAGGGAAGTCTGCAAGCTCTACTACATCATCTTTTCAAATTAAATGGCTGAGGAAAATCCTCTTGCTCTTCAAAGAAAAAGGAAAAGCCATCATCGACGAAGCCGACTTGATTCTCAACTGTCGTGCCGAGGTCAACTTCAGCATTGGCACTCCAGATAGCGTGAAAGAGGAACATCGCAACGTCACTATCAGCCTTTTTGAGTACCTCTTATCTCTGGAAGAAGTATTTCGCAAGACTATGCCTGAAAAAATACTGCCAGAAGGCACTTATCACGTCTTCTCCGATATGACAGAATCAATCTACCACACCACCCTCAAACCTCGCTTGACTGAAAAAATAGTCCAGGCCATGCAAGTGCATTTTGGAAAAGATGGGGAATCGTTGATCCTCAGCTACTTGGCCAACACCCAATCCAAAGAGGAGCAAGCTGAGATCGCCAAAGCCCCTCAGCGCCACGTCCTGGCTCTATATCGCCAACAGCTCAACCAAATCCTGCCGCTGACCTTGAGTAAAGTCTGCGATACGCACTACGGTTTTTCTGAAAAAAGCTGCCATCCCTTGGCTATTCCCTATTCCAATGGGACGCCCAACGAATCTTCTCAATTTGGCAATCCATATGAATTGCAAAACTATACCCTTTTGGCTTATCTGCTCAAAGGCGTAGATAAAAAAATCGTGGAAGCACATATCCAAGTACTGCAAAGCAAAGCCCTTCAAGAGCGTGCACAACATCCAGAAAGAGTTTTGGAAGACACCGGAGCTTACCGTGAATTCATGGAGCTCTGCGGCACCAGCGGAAAATGGCCATTTTTAAAGTGCCCTGAGGAAGATCTTATCGCCTTGACTAAAGCTCTGAATGCCACCCGGCACTTACCTTCCAAAGACAATCGCCTGATGGCTTTTATCCGCAAATTTGCGCTGCCTGAAGTCAAAGTACATCCTGCTAAGCTCTCGATAAATGCTCAAGGCCTAGTCGATCTCTTTTTGCAAACGCAAGGGTTTACAGGCACTCCTTGGAATAGCGATACTTTCCATGAAAAAATCACTCTGCTCCCAGATTTAGGCGTCGATGGCAAGAGCATGGCTATCTTATGGAGTCAGTGCCAAGGGCAATGCCATAAACTGGAGCTTCCGCCAACCTCATCCATTCCAGCAAAGCTAGAAGCTGTTTTAGTCAACAGCGTGCTAGCTACACAGCGCAGCCAGTCCCACTTTCAAGCAATTATAGATACAGGAGGCATTTTTAAAGGCTTAGATAATCAGGTAATTGCCCAAGAGCTATTGAAAGGTTTGCCAGAGACGATTAAAGGCATAAGCTATTTTCAAGGCGATCAACTGGTAATGCTCGAAAAAGGCAAAACCCAGTCTATGCCTTTCGAACAATCCTCATTGCGAAAAGAAGAGCGCTTCACATTCTATGATCAGCGCCACACCACAGGTACTGATATCGAGCAGCCCCCTTGCGCCTTAGCCGTGGTGACTATCGGAAAAGATGTGACGTCGCGGGATCTAGCTCAAGGCATGTGGCGCATGCGTGGATTGGGACAAGGACAGCGCGTAGCGCTAGTTTACCTGCCGGCTCTTGAAGAGATCTTGCGACAGGCTTTACCATCTCATGCATCTAGGGAAAAAGCCGAAAAAGAGGAAAAAGAAGGCGCGATAGATTTAAAGCACATCGTGCATTTGATTAATCACAATCAAGCAAAGCAAAGAAAAGAGCATTGCATTGCCGTGGTCAAACACAAAATCAGACATATCGTGGAAAGTCAGCTACTCCATCGGCTGCTGCACAAAAGAGGCTCTCTCCTTTCATCCGATCCTCTTTTGACCCAAGCAATTAAACTTTTTGCCAAACCTGTGGTAGACGAGCCTTTTGCCATCTATGGTCAAATCGAACAAAGCATCCCTAAAAAACAATTCGTGCAAGCCTATAGCCAGGCAGTTCTCTCTGCCTATATTTCCAAGGGCACAGATAGCCTTAAAAATCCTGAACTTCTGGCCCTTCAAATGTGCCTGGTAGCAAGGCTAGAGCTGCTGCNNCAGACAGAACAGCAAAGACAGATAGAGATAATGGCTGAAGAAGCGCATGCCTCAGCTTATAACAACTACCACAAATGGCAAGAAAATGTTTTCAAAAAAGCTATCTATGACGATCAGTGGCCCGTCATAGAAAAAGAAATTGAAAGGCAAAAAAAAAATCAGTTTAATCCAAACTACGATGTAAAAACTATTGTAACAAATTTGTGCTATAGCCTGGAGCACCTAAGGAGCGCTCAAGCGGAGACCGATGAAGATGCGAAAAAGAGTAAATTTGAATATTACGCATTACTTTATAAAGACCGCAGTGAACTTTCTTCAGAATGTGACGTTCCCGTTTTTTCCATAGGAGGAGAAATTGGCTATATGTGGGGGCTTAAAGACAAATTCGATCCTCTGATTTTAAACACGCGCAATAGCCTAACTAACTCTAAAATGCGCGACAAACGCTTCCCTTTGGACTATCGCTTAATCGTCAAAACAAAAGACCGCGAAAACACCATCAAAACCTTAGCCATTAGCTACGAAGAAGCTCTCAATTTTTGCAAAGCCATAGAAAAACAGGTCCAAAGAAAAAATCGGGGCGAATCAGAGCTCAAAACTATGTCGGAAGAAGAAGCCAAAGAAGAAGTGGAACTTTATTTATACCATAAGCACTTGGGAGTGATGCACGCTTCCAACCCGGACAACATACCTTCAGTTTTACAAGATCCTCGTCTAAAGAGGCAAATGCTGCACATGGACTTTTTATCAGGAGAGCTAAACTATTCCGAAGAAAGCCAAAAAATGCTGCACGCCTGGATAGGCAAAGATGCTGCGGTAATGGAAAAGTTTTTTTGCGAACACCTCATCAAAAATGATGCCGCTAGACAAAAAACTTATCCTCACAGCTCCTTGAAAGCTGTTTTTAACGCGTTAACCAAGCGCTTATGAGGCCATTGCCAAAAAAAAGTTACTTAGCTTCACTTTTGAATCTTGACAAATTAGGAAGGAAAAGCTACGCTTATGCCTTAAAAGCACAGGTTGTGCAAGGCAGCATTTCCCATATTCTGCCCTGCTAGCCTGCTGCACATCACTTTGCTCGGATGGTGGAATGGTAGACACTGGGGACTTAAAATCCCCTCCGCTTAAGCGGGTGCAGGTTCGACTCCTGTTCCGAGCATCTTATCTTCAAGGGTTTAAGCCTTCATTGGCTTAAGCCCTTTTTTATGCAGGCCGATTTTGTCCAACCCCTGTCCAACTTTTCTGCACAGAGGTATTTAATAGTGATACATAGATTTCTATGAGAGTTAAGGTCGTTTTGTGGCACGAGATAATTTTTTAAAGAAAACTGTAGATGCACTTGCCATGCGTGCAGGATATCAATGCTCTAATCCAGGGTGTCGAAGAGGCACTGTAGGACCATCGGAAAAAAATCTTATCGGACACGACCTTATCGGTGTAGCTGCACACATATCTGCTGCTGCTTCAGGTGGTCCTAGATTTAATTCGAATCTAACACCTAAAGAAAGAGGTTCTATTGAGAATGCGATCCACCTCTGTCAGAATTGTGCAAAGATAATTGACTCAAATCATGGTGTAGATTTCTCTACTGAAATGCTCCCTTNNTTTGGCGATACGAACATATTGAATGTTCTAGAGAGATGGAACAAATCTCTTGAAGAAGGCTGTGTTTACAGAACTCATTCGGAAATTGTAGAGTTTTTTTGTCGTCATGTAATCCCATTCATTCAGAAGCAGCCAGATCTCCAGCCTTTAATAATTGCTTGGCGCAAAGATTATGAAACTCATTTACTTGAGATCAAATGCCTTCAGCAAAAAACTTTACAAGAAAGTGAATCTGTCTTTCGTGAAATCGTACAAACAGCCGGGGAGGCAACTGACATAATTAGGCTCAAAATGGTCGACATTGAAGATATTTTATCGGGTAAGCCAGGAAAAGAGGGTTTTAGTTCTTGGCCTTTGTATAGAAAAGCGTATTTTGCAGTAAAAGAATTACTTGAAATGTTTTTAGATGACGGCAAGCTAGACTTTTGTGCTCGTTATGCTACTCTTGGAACGACTACTAGATACTCTGATGTTAATGGAACGATGCAATATGGCAAAAAACCGTGTATCTTAGAGTTCACTTTTTCCTCGACCATAATGGAAGCCAGCCGTAAAGAACAAGCATTTAGCGCTCCCCAGGATCAAGATCCTGCTATAGTTTGGAAATATTTTGAAACTGCTTTGCAATTTTGGAATGCTAATGAAGCAGACATGAAGGAGAGTTTAACTTTTCTTTTCAAATCTGACCCATTTCAAGCACTTAGCCAAAAGGCCGCCTGGCAAGAGATTGCTCAAGTAAAATGCCGAATCCAAGAAACTAAAGACCCTTTACTCTTTACAGCTAAATTATTTAAAAATGGGTTGCGAACACTTATTAATGAGGTTACGCTTTTTTTTTCTCATGGGTGTCAATCTACACAAGTGACGGTTGAAGAAGAAAAGTCTTGCCTCTAGGAAATTCCCTAGCGAAAGGGAACCCCTGAGATTTATTCTAAAAGTGGACCAAAATCGATCACCTTGTCGAAATACCCCTTATCCAAAATGCTCTCTTCTACCCCATTCACACTTAGATGAGCACTGGCCTAATTGAGTAAAATTCAGATACATTAAAGCGCTTCCTTTTTTCTTCCATCTCATCGTCGTCCTAAAATAGCCACACCCTAATCCTAATGGAATTGTGTAGGCTTGTTGGTTTGTGTTCGTCATTATATTTCAAGAGCCCCCGATTTAAGTGGGTACGGATTCGACTCTGTTCGGGAGGATGCTCTTGAAGTCAGATACCAACTAAGCAAGCTAGCAACTCGCTTTGCTACTCAATTTGAAGCGATAAACAATTATTTAAAATTCATGATGAAGAGTTATGCAGGCACGGCCCCAATCACGACTCCAGTCACTAGAAATTTGTGAACAGTAACTGTGATACGGTGAGGCCTAATCCTTTCCCTTGGTTTTAATCATTGGTCGGAGCCAAGCCTTCATACTTACATAACGGTTCTCAATTAGCGTAGATGGGTGACCATTTCTGTATAATGAGAAATCTTGATAAAAAGTTATGTAGGTCTGCCCCCGATCATTTTTCACATTTCCACTCATGAAAAAGTGGGAACTATGGAATGGTTTAACTCACATACTCGTGTTTGGCGCTAATCTAGCTAGAATTGTAAAAAGAAAACCCCTCAAAAGCTTGGGCTAGTGAGGGTATAAATGAATGGCCTAAAACAGGAGTCGAACCCGCGACCTTCGCATTACGAATGCGCTGCT
>PLSG01000290.1 GCA_003164155.1 Parachlamydiaceae bacterium
AAAGCGGGGGTGGTCAACTGGAATATGCCCACCACCGGAGCTAGTAGCTATGCGCCCTTTGGTGGGGTAGGCAAAAGTGGAAATCACCGTCCCAGTGCCTACTATGCCGCAGATTATTGTGCCTATCCTGTGGCTTCCATGGAAAACCCCGTCTTGTGTCTCCCCGAGAGCACAATGCCGGGGCTGCCAGCTGGCTCCCCGCAACCTCAAGCGGGGTAAAATGTAGTATTAAAGCTAACTTTCCTAATTCGCACAGTGCAAAAGCTTATAGGCTCACATTCGTTAGCTAGAAATTTTAGGTCAGACCCCCTCGGTTCCTCCGATGGATCTGACCAGTTACCAAGCGGGAGGGTAGGGTATGCGCGTGCCAAAGGATAGCTGCGAAGTTAATTTCGACGGATTGGTAGGTCCTACACACAATTACGCCGGCCTTTCTTTGGGCAATACCGCCTCATTTAAGCATCAGGGACAGCTATCTCATCCGCAAGCTGCGGCGCTGCAGGGATTGGAAAAAATGTACGCTCTGGCCCAGATGGGCCTCATGCAGGGCGTGATCCCTCCCCAAGATCGGCCGCATATGCCCACTTTGCGTGCCTTGGGATTTGGGGGAAGCGATGAAAGCATCTTGGCCGCCGTGCAACGCGAAATGCCTCAGCTGTTAGTGGCCTGCAGCTCTGCCGCCTCCATGTGGACGGCTAATGCGGCCACTNNACTGTTTCGCCTTCCTCTGACTCTGCAGATCGCCGCATGCATATCACGGTGGCTAACTTAGTAAACAAGTTTCATCGCTCCTTAGAGCCAACCTCCACCCAGCGCATATTGAGGGCGATTTTTCCCGATGAAAATCTCTTTGTGCATCACGCGCCTTTGCCTTCTGGTGATTTCTTCAGCGACGAGGGGGCGGCCAACCACACGCGCTTTTGCCGCTCTTACGCTGAACCTGGGGTGCATCTATTTGTCTATGGACGGACATGCTTTGCCAAAAATGCGGGGCTGCCCCAAAAATACCCCGCGCGGCAGACGCTGGAGGCTTCACAGTGCATTGCTAGGCTGCATCAGCTTGATAAGGAAAAGGTGGTCTATGTGCAGCAAAATCCCCAGGCAATCGACGCCGGTGTCTTCCACAACGATGTGGCCGCCGTGGGAAATCAGTCGGTTTTCTTCTATCACGAAAATGCCTTTGTGCAAACGAGTCAGGTGATAGATAATCTGAGAAAAACTCTAAAAATACATTGTCAATGCGATTTGATAGCTGTTGACGTAAAGGCGCACGAGCTTTCCCTGGAAGAGGCGGTTGCCTCCTATCTCTTTAATTCGCAGATTGTGACCTGTCAAGATGGCAGTATGGCGCTCATTGCCCCAGCTGAGTGCCAAAAGCTCTCTTCGTCTCTGGCGGTGATTGAGAAAATTGTGGCCGACTCTGCCAATCCCATCCAAAGAGTTTATTTTTTGCCCTTGCGCGAAAGCATGCGCAATGGAGGAGGCCCCGCCTGCTTGCGCCTTAGGGTGGTGCTGAGCCCTTCAGAAATCCAAGCGGTCAACCCGCATGTCTTTTTAAATGCATCGCTCTATGCTGCTTTAAAAAAGTGGATAGTGAAGCATTACCGCGAAAAATTGCATCCCAGCGACTTGGCTGATCCTCTTTTGCTCAGGGAGTCGCAAACGGCCTTGGACGAGCTGACCAGTCTGTTGCACTTGGGCTCCATTTATCCTTTTCAAAAATGCGGGTAGTAGCTACAGGATTACCACCAAGCTAAGCTTACAGTGTACTAGGAAACTAGGAAAATTAAACACAAAGAAACACATAAAGATCACAAAGGACACAAAGAAGGAGAAAATATTTTTTAGTTTTGCTTAAATTTTCCTATGCTTTCTTTGTGTCCTTTGTGATCTTTATGTGTTTCTTTGTGTTAATTGTCCTAAATTCCTTGGCCGAAAAGATGATTAGGCCTGGATTTTTTCCTACCAGCTTAGCGCCTTTGCGCATTTGAGCCTCTGCATTTAAATCCATGATTAACAAACTTGATAATATCAATTGTAAAATTAATCAAGAATGATTATGATGTGTCATTAATTAAGCGTGAGTGCGTTTCTGTGTTGTGAGTAATTTAATTGCAGAAGCGTTTGTTTTTTTATTGCGTGCTTATATAGATTGTATTAATTTATAAATTTTAAGGTGTGTTATTATGTCGTCCATTCCATCTTCTTCGCCTTCTTTTTTTAGCTTTCCTTTTTCGGGTAATTCCTCTTCAGGGAATGCTTCGAGCTCTTCGAGCTCTTCCAGTTCCTCATCGCCAACTTCATCGTCATCGCCAACTTCATCGTCTACGTCTACCCTTCCACCTAACTATGTTTTGCGACAGAGGGGGATTTCATCGGATGTAAAAAATATTCCTACTGTAAGTGATGATTCTAGTGAATTAGACCCAGACCAACTCGAAGCAATGGCCAAGTTTTGCGGCTCTAGCTCTAGCGTGCAAAACCGCCGTTCTCCAACTTCGAAACCGATATTGCTGCCTATGGAATTAGTGGACAATTTGACCAAGACGCCGCCAGTTCCGCTTAGTGAAAGGCAAATTACATTGTTGAAGAGCGCTAACACGCGCATCGAAGGGAACAACTTTATTAAATGGACGGTCATTGCCGTGATCGCAGTAGAGATTTTTAAATCGGTATCATCATTGGGAATTGACTCATCTTCCGTGGGCGGCTCTTCCTTTAATTGCTTAGTTGGAATTGTGACTACCTTGGGTTTTATGATGCTGGCCAAAAAACAAATGTCAGCTGAACAAACGGGTGTGATATCTAAAGGGCTCATATACAGAGATTTATGTCGTGAATACGAACATGGGGCAAAGAAGTTTCTGCGCGCGTATATCGAGGCCACCCCTCTCAAGGGTATACCGCTTTCTCCTGATGAACTATCCAAAATCAATTATCCTGATCCTGCCACTGCTAAGCGCGATATGAAGGTTATCAGCAGCTCCTTTAATACTAAAGCAAAAGCTTTGCATGCTAATGTCAAAAACATTACCGAGCTGCTGCAAAGTCAAGGGGATTTTACGGAGCTCCAAGCCAATCAATTAGTTGATCCCTTGCACTCAGCGATTAAAATTATTTGCGAAGACTTACGTGACGAAGAGGGAGATGATTCTTTAAGGCTTTGGTATAAGGATCAGCGCCGCGATAAAAGAGCCGACTTATTTAATGCTATCCGCGATGCTCAAAGTAGTAAGCAGGCTGTTAATTTTAATTGATTTTACCTAGCGTTTACAGGTTTTTCTGGGCTCTTTGTGGGCATGTTTAATTTCATTTGAACGCAAAGTTTGGTTAGATTTTTAACAAATTTCATCTACAATATGGCCGAGATGTTATATCTGAAGTGCGCATTGTATTATTACAAGGCACTGATTAGACCATATCTTTAGTCTGAAGCTCTCTGTTCTTGGAGCTTTAGCTTGGAAAAACATAGTCTGGTAAGAGGGGATAATGGAAGGAGTTAATTGAACATTTTATTCTTGTTTTTATAAACGTTATGATATAGGACTGTTCTTTGTTTGGGCCCTTCTTAGCCTCACTCGAGAGCATTCTCTTGCAGCTCCTCTGGAGCTCAGTTTCCCTTCTCTAATATGCCCACAGCTAGAGTGTTGATTTTGTTGGGTTTTTACGGTAATAAATCACACATCATTCTAGGCATGATCTAAGATCTGGTCTCCCCTCTTACGCTGCTGCCGCAGCTCAATCATTTTTGTGCCATCATTCCCCACGTTCCGGCGGAGGAACCGCCTTCACGCGGGGCTTCCCACTTTAAGCCGCTGCCGCGGCGAACACAAAGCTTCTTAGGAGTGGGCTAGCAATCTTTTTTTGCCGCGGCAGCGGTTTAAAGTGGGAAGCCCCGCGTGAAGGCGGTTCCTCCGCCGGAACGTGGGGTTGAATTCATATAAGGAATTTAACTGCGGTAGCAGTGTAAGAGGGGGACCAAACCTTGGGCCGGCCTTATTCACCTTAGCAGGGAAAATTTTCGGTTACTTGCCCTTCTCTGTGTTCTCTGTGATCTCTGTGGTAAAAAAAAATCTACCACAGAGAACACAGAGAAGGGCAAAATGACCGAATATGACATGCAATTTAATCATGTTGTGCTGTTATGTAGTTGAAATAGCGAGTTATTAGCTGAAATAATGTGATATAGATTTTGTGATTTCCTTTGTTTGTTTTGTTGTTATTGTGTGTGCAAATAATTTGATACATAGTAAAATGATATGTATGTGCAATAGTATTGTATCAATATACTAGGGGGTAGATATGTCAAGTATAACTCCAGAAAGCGTGCATGTGTCTTCAAGCGCCCCTCCAGTTTCGGGGCCACCTCTTGGCGGGACTAGTGTTACTACCATACCTTCAGCTGCAGTGCCCTTAGGCAGTTCGCATGATGGTTGTTTCGGCGAACTTAAAATTGATCCTAAGCCAAAATCACTCGAACTAGTGAAGGGTGGGGCTCTGGTATTGGTTCATTTTGAAAGGCCTGATCCCCAAGATCCAAATAAAACGCTTTATTACAGCATCTGCGTTAGCATTAAGGCTATAAAAAATCCAGACAGCCAAAAGGCGTTGCAGAACGCCCAAGACGGAAAAGTAGCTTATATGGAGAAATATGCGTTAGACACAGGAGATGAGCATGTGCAATCGATGGGGGATACGATCAATAAAATGCTGAAACTGGCCAAAGATCTGAAAATGGGGCAGGCAGGTTCATTAGTGTCTTCATTCACCAGGTCCGCAGATGGGGCTCTATCTACAACAGGTTTAAAAGGCAAAGCCAACACCTACCAGGTTCTTACGCACTTAAAAGAAGAGATTGCTAAAATTTCGGATGATAGTCCTAAAGTTGAAGCTCTGGTGCGCAAGCTAAATGTGTTGGAAATGATTTCTGGATTGGGCAAAAAAGCTTTGTCAGAAACTGAGAGCCTAGCCAAAACACACGAGGAGCTTAAAACGAAATATGTGAAAGAAAATGAGGAAGCTTTAAGTGCTTGGAGGGGGGTAAAAGCACTCTTGTTTGGTACAAAGGGAGTTGAAGATAAACTGGCTGCGGGATTGAAGGCTTTAACAACTGACGCAAAAGCGCAAGGTTATGAAGATTTATCAAACGCAGAGGGATTGGTTACGACTCTTAAAAATGATAAGGATCTTGATCCCAAAACACTAGACGCTACTCGGAAAGCTTTAATTCCTCACGTGGCAACCTATATAGGGGGTACGGTGGCGGCGACTAAGAAAAAACTTCATGAGCTTACTGAGCTTACAAAAGCGCACTCTGAGGCTGAGGCGAAAAGAGGTCCTGACACTGACGCGGTAAAGAAGCCGGAGGCAGCGCTCAAAGCTGAAATAGATAAGTGCGCGGCCATCATTCAGGATACACTTAGCGCGGTTAATGGGGGAGAGGGGGAGGATAAAGCATTTAAATCTATCAAGCAAGAATTTGCCGAAGCTTTTGGAATGTATATCTCTCCAACAGCCGAAGACCCCACTCGTTTGAATGCTAAAATAGACAAAGCTGAAAAACTGACCACTGACACGAAAAATTCTTTAACGAGTGATATCGCAAGTAAAAAAGAAATAAAGCAAAAGCAGGAAAAAAGCTTAGTTGATTTAAAATCAAAATTAGAAGCTAAAGAAAATGAGTTATTGATTCCATTAAATCAACTTAAATCTCGTCAAGATATTATAAATGAAGCAGAAAAAAAAGTTCGAAATTTCTCAGATCTGGGGCTTAATGTTAAAGATGATAAAGCCAGAGTGGCTAACCTAAAAACAGATTTGGAAGTCGTACGTAAAAAAGTCAAAGAAATAGAAGATGGAAAATCAGAATTAGAAGGTAGTATAAAAAGTTCAGAAGCGCAAATAAAAAAGCTCGGAGAGGAAATAACTCGTTTAGAAACTGAATTGCCTGGGAAAAATGCAATATTGGTACGTGTATATACTAGTCTATTGGGTGTTCTGCGTGCTCGTCCTCCAAGCTCACCACCACCAAGTACAGTGCCAGGCTCAACGCCAGGCTCAACG
>PLSG01000500.1 GCA_003164155.1 Parachlamydiaceae bacterium
ATCCTGTAAAATTTTCAGGATGGGTATGACAGGAAAAGATGGGAAGGATGAGGAACAGGATAGGGAGGATTAGGAAAAATGGCTATTCATTGATCGAAAGTTGTTTCGGTGAGGGTGAACATAGCCTGAGTTTCGAACTCTTGCGCTGCTACCGCAGCTAAATTACTTGCATGATTTCAACCCCCCACGTTCCGGCGGAGGAACCGCCTTCACGCGACGCTTCCCACTGCCAGCCGCTCCCGCGGCGACGTTCACCCTGGGCTTGCACACGCCGAAGCACGGAAGTTGGTTAAACATGGCCGAGATCGAACTCAGTCATTTAAATCGGCAATGTTTAGATAGAAGGATTGGTGAAAGAGCCGATATGATTGAGGAAGTAGAAGCTTGGACTAAGGCAAGAAATGATAAGAAAGTAATTGCGGATTGGCAGTTTACTGCCGATGACGCACGAATAAAGTTACGTAGACTTTATCCGAAAATTCTACCTTAACAACGTGCTAGGGCCATAATCAGCGATTAGAAAAATAATGAAGTAGCAATCTCTTTTTTTGTTAACACGAGTTTTTGAATTAAAAATTTTAGGTACGTTACATGACCTGAATCTAAGTATGTAACCTTAATATTCGAGCTCAGGAGAAATCTGTATTTTATTTCCGTTCTAATGCAATCTTTTTGGAGTTTGAGCAGATCGATTAATTTAACATGATTCGTTTGTGCACTCATTGCTAAATTATGGAGTTTATCCGCTGTCACTCCGCATTTTTTATAACAATCATGTATTATTGAAATTTTTGGCTTGTGTTCTTCACAAGCAGGAAGGCCTAAGCGTTTGCCAGATTGGCTATTGCAAAGACAAAAAGATGCTTGACATTTTCGATGAAGTTTCACAAAATAGCTCCATAAACCACAGGATGTTGTTTTCGAATTGCAAGATGTTGTGGTTTTGCTAGATAAAGTGCCCCTAATCACGGTTAGGGGAGAATAGGGAAACGGGTGTAAAACCCGTACGGTGACGCCGCTGTAACGAGTGACGACAATCCATTTATAAGCCACTGCTTGCCATTGCGCAGGTGGGAAGGCGGGGTTGAAGGAAGATCTCGAAGTCAGAAGACCTGCTTTATCTTACTCATCGCTTATCTGAAGCTATCTTCAGATAAAACTGTCTCGTTAAAGACAGGATGGGAAAAATGTCACACCGCTCAGGGTTTTTCCAGCCCCTTTTCAGGGCCACGTAAAAGCCTATGCTCCATTTTTCCCCTTTTGTCATAATTTTATTATAGGCCTTTAAATGCTGTTTAAACGCATTTTAGCGTTTTTGCAAATAAAAAACAAGGGGTTATTATGTCGCACGTCGAGCCTATTTTACAGGAAAATAAAGAGCGCTTTGTTCTTTTTCCCATCAAGCATATGCAAATTTGGGAGATGTACAAAAAAGCCGAAGCCAGTTTTTGGACGGCCGAAGAAATAGATTTATCCCCCGATTTGCAATATTGGGAAGGGAAGCTAAACTCCGATGAAAAGCATTTTATCAAGCATGTCTTGGCTTTTTTTGCCGCCAGCGATGGCATTGTCAATGAAAACTTAGCCGTCAACTTCATGAACGCCGTGCAGTATCCCGAAGCCCGCTGTTTTTATGGCTATCAGATCATGATTGAAAACATCCATTCAGAAGCTTATTCCCTTCTCATCGATACATATGTGAAAGATCCGGCGGAAAAAGATTATCTGTTCCATGCGTTGGAGACGGTGCCTTGTGTATCTGAGAAGGCTCAATGGGCTTTGCGCTGGATCTCAAGTGGTAGCTTTAGCGAGCGCTTGGTGGCTTTTGCGGCCGTGGAGGGTATCTTCTTTTCGGGCAGCTTTTGTTCCATTTTCTGGCTTAAGAAGCGCGGGCTTATGCCCGGTTTAAGCTTTGCCAACGAGCTGATATCTCGGGATGAAGGACTGCATTGTGACTTTGCCTGTCTGCTTTACTCTCAGCTCGAAGTGAAGCTGCCTTTGGAAGTTTTGCAAGGCATCATTGCGCACGCCGTAGCCATCGAGAAAGTGTTTGTCAAAGATGCTCTTCCTGTGAGACTTATCGGAATGAATGCTGATCTGATGTGCCAGTATATCGAGTTTGTCGCCGACAGACTGCTGGTGGCCTTGGGCTCGCCAAAGATTTATAATGCCTCCAATCCCTTTGACTTCATGGATCTGATCTCCATGCCGGGGAAGACGAATTTCTTTGAAAGGCGCGTCTCAGATTATCAAAAATCTGGCGTCATGGCTTCTAAAGAAGAGTGCGCTTTTACAACCGCGGAAGAATTTTAAAGGAGATTAAAAGATGTTTGTGATCAAGCGCGACGGACGAAAGGAAGAGATCAAGTTCGATAAGATTACTGCCAGGATCCAAAAGCTATGCTACGGATTGGATTCCACGCATGTGGATCCTGTGCAAGTAGCTGTCAAAGTCATTGAAGGCATATATGACGGTGTGACCACAAGTCAACTGGACAATCTGGCAGCGGAGATTGCAGCTACCTTGACTACCCGGCATCCGGACTATGCCTTATTGGCGGCAAGAATAGCCGTTTCCAATCTGCAAAAGAATACCAAAAAGTCCTTTTCAAGCACACTTAGCGATCTGTACCACTACAAAGATCCAAAGACCGGCCAAGAGGCCCCCTTAATTTCTCAAGAAGTCTATGACATTGTGCAAAGGCATGCCGAGCTATTAGATGCCTCGATTATCTATGACAGGGATTTTTGCTATGACTACTTTGGCTTTAAGACGCTAGAGCGCTCCTATTTATTGAAGATGCAGGGGAAGGTCGCCGAACGCCCTCAGCACATGTTGATGCGCGTGGCCCTGGGCATCCACAAAGAGGATATCGCGGCGGCGATTGAGACTTATCATCTGATGAGTGAAAGATGGTTCACGCATGCTACCCCCACCTTATTTAATGCTAGCACCCCCAATCCGCAGATGTCCTCTTGCTTTCTTTTAGAAAACAAAAGCGATAGCATTGAAGGGATCTTCGACACTTTAAAAGCCTGCGCCAAAATCTCCCAATCGGCTGGAGGGATTGGTTTGAGCATCCACAACGTGCGCGCTACAGGCTCATATATCAGGGGCACAGGAGGCACTTCCAACGGGATTGTTCCCATGCTGCGCGTTTATAACGATACGGCGCGTTACGTCGACCAAGGGGGAGGAAAGCGCAAAGGATCTTTCGCCATTTACTTGGAGCCTTGGCATGCCGACGTGCATGCCTTTCTCGATCTAAGAAAAAACACGGGCAAGGAGGAAGGGCGCACCCGCGATCTTTTTCTGGCGTTATGGATCCCCGACCTCTTCATGCAACGCGTTGAAGAAAATGGCCTGTGGTCGCTTTTTTGTCCAAATGAAGCTCCAGGACTTGCCGATTGCTGGGGGGAGGAGTTCAACCAGCTTTACCTGCGCTTTGAACGAGAGGGGCTGGCCAGAAAGACCATCAAAGCTCAGGAGCTGTGGTTTAGAATCCTCGATTCGCAGATTGAAACAGGTACTCCATATATCCTCTACAAGGATGCGTGCAATAGGAAGTCCAATCAACAGCATTTGGGGACAATCAAATGCAGCAATCTATGTGCCGAGATTATTCAGTATACCTCCCCCGAGGAAGTAGCGGTATGCAATTTGGCTTCCATCGCCCTTCCGCACTTTGTGGCGAAGGGAGCGTTTGATCACCAGAAGCTCTTTGAGATCACACAGACCATAACTAAAAACTTGAATAGGGTCATCGATGGCAACAGTTATCCCATTCCCGAAGCGAAAAGATCCAATCTGCGCCATCGCCCCATAGGCATAGGTGTACAAGGCTTGGCAGATACTTTTATTTTATTAAAGATGCCCTTTGAGTCCATAGAGGCGCGTCAATTGAATAAAGAGATCTTTGAGACTATGTACTATGGCGCTATGACGGCTTCTAAGGATCTGGCTAAGAAGGATGCCCCTTATGAGACCTATCAGGGCTCTCCGGTCTCCCAAGGAATCTTTCAATACGACATGTGGGGGGTAACTCCCGGTCCTCGCTGGGATTGGAAGGCTTTGAAGGCAGAAGTGGCAAAATATGGCGTGCGCAACTCCTTGCTGATAGCTTTAATGCCCACAGCTTCCACCTCTCAGATCCTGGGAAATAATGAATGCTTTGAACCTTATACGCAAAATCTCTACACGCGACGCGTTTTGTCTGGAGAATTCGTTATTGTCAACAAATACTTGATGAAGGATCTGGTGAGGCTGAAACTTTGGAATGAAGAAATGAAGCAGCGCATCTTTTCTGCCAACGGCTCCATTCAAGGGGTGGATGAAATTCCCGACGAGATCAAGCAGCTATATAAAACTGTTTGGGAAATTAAGCAGAAGTCTCTGATAGACATGTCTGCGGATAGGGGGCCGTATATCTGCCAGACGCAATCCCTCAATCTGTTTATTGAAAATCCTTCGTTTGCCAAGTTGACCTCCATGCATTTTTATGGCTGGAAACAGGGCTTAAAAACTGGGATGTATTACCTGAGAACCAAGGCTGCTTCCGAGGCTATCAAGTTTACAGTCAATCTTGCCCAAAAAGAGCTTGTAAAGGAGGCTTGCGCGCTTAATGCCGATTGCTCCAGCTGTAGCGCCTAAATAAGCCCATGCATATTGCAAGTGCTGTGCTTCTGAAAATGCCTTTTCCGACATAGCTAAATGTGCCTTCAAAGAAACTGTCTGCAATGGACACTTTGCCGTTATTTACAGAAGCACCTATTACCCGCATTCGATTGCTTGCCAAAGTTAGGATGAAAAATTACAGGAT
>PLSG01000137.1 GCA_003164155.1 Parachlamydiaceae bacterium
AGAAGCTCGTTCTCAGTGGCAAAGCGGGTCGAAATGCATTCGACTTCAGAAGGTTTTTTTATGTTTCTTTTTGTTTTTTTTGGGTTCTTTTGCGGCCAATCTTGAGACCCTTTAGTTGACAATGTGGGACAGGAAGTTTCTGGAATTATAGAGAGAGCTGCGGCACGATTTTAGGTCGGTTTGTTTCACCCCAGGTCAGGCCTCGCACTTCTGATTTGGAGTTGGAAGTACGAGGCCTGACCCTTTTATATTTTGGAACGAATCTGAAATTTTCAGTTATTTACTCAGGACCTGTAGCGACCGAGGGACTCAAGGGGAATTTCCCTTTTACATGGAAGGCGGAAAAAATGGCTAAATACATGGCCGATTTTGGCATGACGGGAAAATCGAATGGTGAGCCCTCACTCTTTTATGCCATATTTTGCCGTTTACTGCGCTCTCTTCCTGATAAATGGATCATGAAAATTTTAAAGAAAATATAGCCCATGCATAACCATCTATCATTGTATCAACAACGCCTGAACATGCCGCCAGGAGGTAAAATCCTATGAACCGTGCAGATGATTTTATTGAAAAACTAAAATTAGAAAAGCATATTGAAGGCGGTAGCTTTAAGCAAGTTTATAAATCCACACATAAAATGCCCATGCCAGGTTATGGAGGGGAGCGCTCCCTGGCCACAGCCATTTACTTTCTGCTGGCAGGTGAGGATTTTTCGGCTTTTCACAGGCTTAAATCCGATGAAATTTGGGCGTTCAACTATGGGAGCCCTCTTACCCTTTATGTGATTGAGGAAAATGGATCGCTTAAAAAATATATCCTGGGTGACGCTAAAAATCCCAGCTATCAAATAACTATTTTGGCACATCAATGGTTTGCGGCCGAAGTGAACGACAAAACATTTTTCACATTGGTCAGCTGTATTGTCGCTCCAGGCTTCGAATATGATGACTTTGAATTGGCAGATCGGGAAAAGTTAACTGCCCGGTATCCAAAGCATGCCGACATCATAAGTCAGTTCACGCGTTAAAAGCCAAGCTAATTTAGGCAATAAGAAATCCATCAGATGCTCTAAATCAGAAGTGCGAGGCCTGACCCNNGAAGAGAAGTCCTATTTTTTGCTTAAATTTCCTATACACAGGATTCCATTTCCACTTGCTAATGAAAAAACCCAAAGATAGCCTAAATGTTTGTTGAGGTCGCGTCTTGCTCGGGGTCAGGCTTGCAGTTTGCATTTTGAACTTCACATTTGGTCAAGGCTTACAAGGTGTTCAAAAAACAAACCACCAGCCAAATCCCCTGAAATGGGTTCTGGGCTGACAGATGTCGGCCCTCCGGGGCTTAGGAAAGACTGGACTAATTTTTTTCAAATAAAGTCCCAAAAACCGAGAGTTTTAGGAACTTAAAGCAGACGACCTTTGAGTAATTCTGATTTATCTGGCCATAATTCTCTACCTCGAGCTGTGATTTTATTACAGTATTTGAGATCCACCGATTGGAGCTCAAGGCAGTTTTTGGCAAGGGCCTTAAGCCCTGCGTCTGTGATGTTCTTACAGTACTTGAGATCCAACGATTCAAGCTTAGGGCAGTTTTTGGCAAGGGCCTTTAGCCCTGCGTCTGTGAGCTTTTTGCTATGTCTGAAATTTAAGCTGGTGAGTTCTGGAAGCATGAGTAGGGCAACTCCACGATCCGTGATATAGTCGCAGCTAGAGAGATTCAATGATCTGAGCTTAGGGCAGTTTTTGGCGATGTCGTCTCCATATATATAGCAGCCCGAGAGATCCAAACTGGTAAGCTCTGGAAGTTTGAGTTGTGAAAATCCCTGGTCTGTGAGGCGATAACAGCCAGAGAAATTCAATGATTGGAGCCTTGGCCAGTCCCTAATGATGGCCTCTAGTCCTGAGTTTGTTAGATCTTTGCTGACAGAGAAGCTCAAGACGGATCCAAATCCTGCATTTGTTAGTTCTTTCCTGACAGTGTGATTCAACGATTTTAGCTTAGGACAGTTTGTTGCAAGGGTTTTAAGTCCTGCATCCGTAAGTCCTGTGCAGTCTATGAGGTTCAAATCGGTGAGCTCTGGAAGAGTGAGTAGGGATATACCCTGGTCTGTAATTTTTTTGCAGCCAGAGAGATTCAGCGATTGGAGATTGGGGTATTTTTTGGCAAGGAATTCTAGTCCTGCGTCCGTAAACTCTTGGTAGTTCCTGAGGTTCAAGCTGGTGAGTTTTGGAAGAGTGAGAAAGGACAATTCCGTGATTTGGTTACAAAAACTGAGATCCAATGATTTAAGCTCTGGACAGTAATTGCCAAGGGTTCTAAGACCGGACATTTTCAAGTCTAAGAAGAAAATCCAGGTTATGATTTTGCTGCGCGACAGATTTATCTTCCCGAGATTTGGGAATCTTGAGAGCAGGGGGAAAATGTCGGCAATGTTTTCTGCTGAGCGGCTCAGATCTATAGCTTGCAGGTTTTGGAATCTACGCGCGAACCCTTCTTCCATGTGATCGAGGGGGGAGGAATTTGCCGATAAACGCTTTAAGATCTGTTCAAAGTTAAGCGGAGCTTCTCCTTTGCGCAACGGGTACAAAGCGCAAATCACACGCTTGAATTCTTCGCAGCCAAGGGACAAGGGCGCTTCTTTCCCAACTCTATGCAGAGTCTTGCTCGTGCGCGCTGCCACGGCGCCATCAGGGTTAGAGAGAAAGGCCTGTATACACAATGCAGCTGTGGGGGGAAGTCGCTCTAATTTTGCGAACCTCCGCATGTACCAAGAGCTCATGGGTGAACCGGCCACCTCTTTACCAAAGAGCCGCGCACTATGATCTAGTAGCGTGGGACACATGTGTAGCTGCCCCATAAAAGCTGGGATATCTAGCTGGTGATTGCGGATATAGGTGCAGGCTTTGACAATCGCCAAGGGAAGATAACACAGCTCCTTACATAGATCCGCAATGCCGGGGGGTCTGCGCATCAGCAGCTTTTCTACCAGGCTTTGGGCTTCAGTTGGTGTGCAGGCATCGATGGAAATAGTCTCTTTCCAGCTATTTGATCGCGTGGCTACCAAGATATGCCCGCCTGCCTTGGGCAGATATGGCGCCAAGCTGGCAGCGTCTTTAGCGCTATCAAAGACAGCCAACCAGGGTTTGCCGTGGTATGTGGGATAGTCAGCTAGATAGGTGTGCAATCTAGGCATGGCTTCTTCTTCAGATACCCTGGCATCGATAAGCTCGCGCGCTAGAGCTGTGCATTGGCTGGCTAGCATCGCTGGCTTATCACAGCTCTGAAACCACAGCCTTAGGCCAAAGCGGTCTTGGATCCACTTCTGATGGATTAGATGGGTCAAAATCTGGCTCTTTCCCGCGCCTGCTATCCCTTGGCAGACAAGTATAGGGGCTTGCCTGCAATATTGAGAGGGAGACAAGCTAGAGAGCTGTTTTTTTAATAACTCTTGCATAGCTGGGCGCTCCACAAAGCTATTGAAATGGGGCAGGGGAAGGCTTTGTGGACTTAGCGCTGAGAGGGTGGATCGCGCGCGCTGCTCAGCTTGCATGAATTCTCGGAGATATCCCCATATCCTGTCTAAATGCCCAGCAGTTGATGCGCTCATCTTTTTGTACCAATCGTGCTTGAGCGCTTGCGACGGACTCCAGCGCATTTTCGCATCGAGGGTCAGTAAGCTTTTTATTAAAGCTGCCAAACTATTAGGCGCAGGACTGTGCAAGAAATGGATTTTGGCAAGCTGTTCTCCAACATAAAGGTGGAGCATTTTCTCTGCCCCAGCGGCACTGTCAGCCCGTTTTAAAAGCGCCTCTATTTCCCCCTTAAAGGGCTTTTCACTGCCAGGTATGACAAGTGAAAGCAGCGAGAGGCCAGCTGCCCAGGCATCGATCTTGGATCCATCGCAAAGGCGCTTTTCTACAAGCAGTTTTCCCAGCCACCTTTCTGGAGAGTAGTAGATAGGATCGCCTATGACCTGCTTGACATCGATCCGTTTATCTTTCAGGAACGGGGTCAGGCCTCACAGTCTCACAGTTGCTATTCACAACTATCTGTGAGGCCTGACTCCTTGATGACCCCTTTTCTTAGAACCAGTTTGCATGGCCTAAAGCCTGAGCCCCTTCAAACATGCAGTTGTCAGGATCAACTAAAAACCAGGTCTCATTGTCAATCAAAGGAATAACGTCTTCAATATTTTTTGCTTCAATCTCTAAAGATGCGAAGCAATAAATAGCCATCATTCAGGCATTTTGCATAAACATCTGTAATTTCCATAATTTAAGGGTTCGGCATAGCCAAGGACTCATTCCCATTTCTCCACTCAATGTAATCTTTTAATACTTGAGCATGATCAAAAGCCAATTCGCTCCATGGAATATCTTCCAATTTAACTACAAAGGCTTTTGCGGCATCATCTCCCGCGTTAGGTAACTGAAAAGCTTTTGCAGTGTGTGCAACTTCCACGGAATGATGTCTAAAATCTCTTGTAGG
>PLSG01000391.1 GCA_003164155.1 Parachlamydiaceae bacterium
TTTCTGAATACGTCCCACTTTTCGACCACCGCTTTGTCTGACGGAGATTCTCTTAGCAATTGATCTATGGCTTTGAAATGGAGGCTTTCGGTTCTCAGTACACGCAGAGCTTCAGGGCCTTTCAACAGAGCTTTCACGAATTTGGAATAGNNNNAAAAACTCTTCCTCTGTGCCAAAATCTTCTTTAACGAGATTGAAAATAGAGGTGATTTGGCGTTGTAGAGTGGAACGCAATGTAGCTAATGACAAAGATCTATTTTCAGCAATTTCCGCTCCTTTGCCGATGCTCAAAAAAGTGTTTAGCAAACCCATCCGTTCCGCTATTTTTTTCTCTCTGAGGAAGGCTTTCTTTAGAATAACCTCTTTATAGGCCTTAGGATGGCTGCTATCGGACAACTTACTAATTTCTGCGGGCTTTAAAAGAGAAGACGTTTCACCTCCATCTGTGATTTCTTTCTTACTTTCTATAAATTCAAGTACCAGCTTCTTATTCTGTTCATCCAGATGGCTCTTAGAAAGCTTTTCCTCCCCTTCCCTTCGCTCCTTTTGTTCCACAGCTTTCATTTCTTCAGGACTGCCTTTTTTACCGGGCAGCTTTTCTAGTAACTCTTGAATGTCATCCGCATGCTCCATGAACTGTTTGACTAAGATGTTTCTTTTTTGATCAGAGGTCAGATTGGCATTTGCTAAATTTAGCAAGCATACGGATATTTGGCGCAATTTAGATCCATCGTCAAGTCGAGGTATTTCGCTGACTTGTCGGACAAAGCTTTGCATAGCTACCTTATCTAAGCCGCACAAGCTAGCTAAGGCTACCGGCAAATGGCAAAGAGGTACAATCTTAAGCTCTCTAAAAGCCTCCCATGCGCTTGGACTTGAAAAAAGTTTAAATAGTGCATCAGCCAAAGAGGTCCTCTCGTCTAGCGATCCTACTGTGATGAGTTGTGAAAAAATTTCATCTTGGATTTTTAATGTTTCTTCAACACTTTTTTTAAGGCTCTCCACATGGGGAGTTTCATTTCTTTTCAATAAGTCTGATTTTGCTTCCTCTACATATAAGTTCACTAAAAGTGCCTGGCGCAATTGCTGGTATTCCACCCACTTTGTCAGACGAGCTCTTAAGACAGGATCGGTAACTCTATCAGCTTTCTCCTTCGTGCCTTGCAGATACCCTCTGTAATCGACTAAAAGGGTGGTATCAAAATGATCTCCACAAATTTCTTTTATGTAAGCGGCAGACATATCCAAATCTAATCCTGGCATCTTCAACAGAGCTATGCTTACAATAGCTAAGAGGCTGTTTTTATCATCGATTCTATAATTCTTCAGGTGATCCAAGATGCTGTTGTCAGAATTTTGAACAGCTAGCTTGGCTATCTCCACCAAGGCTACTTGGTCGGTAATACCATAGTTGCCTATAAACATTGAAATTTCTCTTCCGTCTTGTTGGGCAACGAACTTGGCAACCTCCACCAAGATGGATTGATCTTCGATCCTATAGTTTTGGATAAGTCTTGAGATATTATTTCCTGATTGTTGGACAGCGAGCTTGAGTATTTCCACCAACGCTGATTGCTCGGTGATGCCATACTTTTGAATATGCATTGAGGTACCAAACGCGTTATTTAGAACAGCTAACTTAGCGATCTCCACCAAGATGGCTTGGTCTTTGATGCCAAAGTCGCGGATATATTCTGATGTGCTCCTTCCATCTTGTTGGGCAGTTAGCCTAGCTACCTCTATCAAGGTAGCTTGGTCTTTGATGCCATAATTGCCAACAAACATAGCGATATCATTTGCACTTTGTTGGACAGCAAGCTTGAGTATTTCCACCAACGCTGATTGCTCGGTGATGCCAAATTTGGCAATACTAAACGATACTGCCCATCCATCTTGTTCTGCGACTAGCATAGCTATCGCCACCAAAGCTGATTGGTCAGTGATGCCATAGTTTTTAATGTACTGTGAGGTTCCCGTTTCATTTTGTTTTGCGGCTAGCATAGCTATCGCCACCAAAGCTGATTGGTCAGTGATGCCATAGTTTTCAATGTACTGTGAGGTTCCCTTTCCATTTTGTTTTGCGGCTAGCATAGCTATCGCCACCAAGGCTGATTGATCGGTGATTTTATAGTTGTTGATAAACTGTGAAGTTCCCTCGCCTGAGTTTTGAGCAGATAACTTAGCTATCTTCACCCGGTCTACGGGGTCTTTAATACCATAATAGTGAATATAGGATGAGGTTTGCCATCCTTCGGTTTGGGCAGATAGCTTAGCTAGCTCCACCAACGTTGATTGCTTAGCAAAGCCATAAATATCAAGAGTTAAAGGGATTATCTTGGCTCCCCTGATAGATTGAGCTCGGGGGTTACTCGAAATGCTCGAGGAAACGTTAATAGGATCTAACCAATAGCCTTGAACGATGAGGCTAGCTATGGCGATTCGATCTTCTTCTTTAATTTGTTTGATGAATGCTTCCTTCAATCCCTTAGCGACCCTTTCATCTACCAGCATACCTATTAAGAAAAGCCTCTTATCCTTTGCTAAAAATTGAATGGCTGTTAACCCTTTTTGCACTCCCCATCCCCATCCCCATCCCCA
>PLSG01000131.1 GCA_003164155.1 Parachlamydiaceae bacterium
AAAGAACACAAAAGAAGAGAAGTAGAGTAATAACTCTGAGTATTACCCCTCATTTGAACCATGCCCTTTTTTGTGTTCTTTGAGTTCATTTGCGGCCATCCCTTTGGATTTGTTACCCGTATGTGACTATTTTCGAACCATGCCCGAAATTTTGTCCGAAAAAATGAACAAAACCCACCCTAGGACGCGAAATTTAACCCATTGTCTGAATCGCAAGTCAGACTTTTTGAAATTGAATTTCCGTTTCTTTCTTTACAAATTCTTAACGTGAAATTAATTTTTCCTTTATAGATGCCTTGCTTTTTTTGTTAATTAAAATTGTTTGACTGGAAAGTGTTGTGTATGTAAAATTGGAGTATTATTAATTTGTTTTGAAGGTTTTATAAATATGCTTAATCCAGCTAATGCTTCCCCGTCGCCTAAACATGCACTCCCTAAAGCCAAGGCGCCTGCGCCTTATTTGGCGAGGGGCGAAATGGATCAGAAAATCCAGGCTTTCGCAAACAAGCACTAACAGCGCACCTACAGATTGGGGAGTTTCTTTTTTGCTCCGTGGGACTGGAGTATTAAAAATGTAAAACAGCTGTATGTCCAAAATTCTAAGCTACGCGCGGCAAGCCTGGCTATGGCCTCGCTGGCTTTGGGCATTTTGCTAATGCCCATGGCTGTATTTGGCTACACTTTGCGCTTAATAGGCAACAGAGGCGCTTTATATGCCCCTAACGCAAGCTCTTCCACTGAGGCCCCCAACCATTTTCGTCCACCTGCCGCTGCGTCTACCCCCCCTTTGCCGAGTTTAAATGGAAGGCTTAAACCACTTGTGAAAACTGAGCGACCTTCTCCTCCTAAACCACCTGCAAAGCCTTCGCCTTTAGCAGGACCTTCGGCAGCAAGATCGCCCGTGGATATTTCAAGGGTAGTAGGCCACGTAGCCCCCACAAAATTAACGCCCAGCGTGAAACCTCCTGAAGTACCTAAGACACCTGCAGCAGCTAAGCCTGTCGTCGAGTCAAAGCTAAGCGCGGCACCAGCCGCACCTGCGGTCGAGATGCCTAAAAAAGAAATTGCTGCATTGAGTCAAAATAGACCTGCCAGCGCGGCCCCCGTCAAACCTGCGGTCAATATGCCTAAAAGAGAGATTGCTGCCTTGAGCCAAGATAGACCAGGTAGAGTACAGGCTATTTTTGAAGATGCGCAGCTGTGTCAACCACCTGCGACGCCTAAAATGGGTGCTTCCGACTTTGCCCCAGGTTCGGTAGTGTATGTCCAGCGTCCCAAGCCTTTGTTTTCTAGGGGAGAAAAGCCTCTGCGCCTAATTCCAAGTTGGGAGAAAGCCCTGGAGACATTAAAAGAAGTCATTTCCGCCGAAGAAGTCGATTTGCAGTCTCCTCTTTTCTCCTCCAAAGAAATCGAAAGCCTTTCGCTTGTCAGGCAACCCTACACTTCCTTTTCGACCACTCCCATAAGTAAGTCACTATTGGCGCATGTGCATGGCGACATCTTTATCTCTAAGACCGGTTTGGAGGGGGGGCAAGCCCAAAGTGCCCTAAACCTGATGCGTGACTTTTTGCGCAGGGAACTCTCATCTACAGCTTTGACAAGCTTATCTTCTTCGCCCCCCCGTCAGCCATCTTGCGCGCGATCAGCGCTATTGTCTTTAGTAGAAAATGGAAGTGAGAACTGTGCCCATTTAGCCCAAGCAAGCGGGGGGGGGCCCGATCAATTGAACAAAGTGAAAACGGAATACCAGCTGCGCATGGGCCGTTTCATCCGCGAAAATGCTTCTAAATCAGTGGCTAGTGCCTTTTTGCATCCGGGCGGGTGGATAGGCAATCCTCAAGGACACGCCTTGTATTATGAGATTACGAAGCAGTCCAACGAAAAATACAGCTTCAAGGTCTATAACACCGGAGCGGGCCTAGAATACCACGCTTGTTTGACTATCGATGCAGAAGAACGCTTTCAGCCCTTTATGGAATACCGCGATATCCACCCTGAAGCGCTTTTAGAAGAAAGCTTTATCACGGCGCTCATCGAATTGGAGCATCTCAATAAGACTCCCAGCGGTTTAGAAACCCGGTATATGGCTAATGAGATCTATGAGAAGGTGATTCCTTCTCTGGGCGGGCGGCATGTGCCTCCGAGTGATAAACTGGAAGCGTATATCGTTCCACAACACTCAGGGACATGTACTTGGGCAGCGCTTATGGCTGTGGCCCACCATCACCTGCCAGAAACTGGGACTAGCGGTAATTTTCAGCATTTCCGTTATCAGATTGGCTTACAGAGTTTGGCCATCTTTTATAATGAGAACAAAGGGGGATTAGTCGCCGACGAGGAAGCGCGCCATTTGTTGCGCAAAAGTGCCGAGCATTTGGCTAAAGAAACATTGGGGGCTTTTAAAGCTGGCAAAGTCAGCTTGCTCGAACTACAACAAGCCTATGCTACGCTTAGCGACATACTGCTGCACGTAGAACAAGCCGACCGCACATACCTGCATATGCATGGACTTGATACATCCGTCGTGCTAGAAAAAACTAAAGATCGCTTTGGCTTTGTAGGAAGAATGAAAACGACTCCTTTTTTGCCAGCCGAACCCTTGCAGCCCACGCACTATAGGGCGTTGGACTGGGATTTTTCTAAACCGCTGCATCTCCGCACACTGGATGTGGACTTGCAAAGGTTTGGCAGCCTCATGCATGAACTTTATGAGCAGCGAGCGCTTGCCGCGACAATTATCTCGCATATTCACTGCCTCTTCGATCAACTCCCCATCCCTACGCACGATAAAGATGATTTTTGGCTAAATCTGCCGCCTGAAAAACGGCTAGCCTGTATGCAGAGCATTTGCCGAGTCAGCGAATTGTTTATTCAAACCGTTAACCAAATGGTCCACAGTCCGGAGAAAATGCAGGAAAACCAACTTTGCATATATAAGGGCTTAGCCATCCAACACCGCCTTATGAGAGAGTGGGCCCGAGCGGCCGGATTATTCCAAGAGGTAGCTGCGCTGGGCATGCCCTATAAAAAAATTGTAGAGAGACTTTTAGGGGATAGAGCGGGATCAAATCAGGAATATCAAATCACCCAGGGCGACTATAATTTTTACGATAGTCGTAAAAAACGACAGTTTCATGCTTTGCTTCACTATTTTGAGCAGATCCAGGCTAATAATGTAGAAACAGACAAGTATTTAGGGCTTGAATCGCATACCTTTAAGATGGACCCTCTCGAGCACATAGATACGCCTGCTTTTATCTTTATGCGCCAATATCTTTGCCAAAGTGCGGGATGGGAGCGGTTATTAAAATGCTTTCCAGAAGTAGCGCCTTTTCCCGAGCATATCAAGTTGGTCTATGCTCTAGGAGATATGACGGGGGAGATTGCACCGCCGGAGTTTTGCTATCTCAAAAGGCAAGCTTTAATATTTGATTTGCTTTTCTCTGTGAAAATGGATGTCAGTTTGCCTTTCCCTAATGCAGAAGATCAGCCTCTTTTAATTACTTCTAAACCAATGAAAGTTGAGAGTGAAGTTTATGTAGTGACTAATTTTTGCAAGGCAAAAAAGGTTGATGCAGATCACTATGGCAGCAGCTTAAAAGACTCCAAGCTGGCGGTAGCTTTAAATATAGTACGCCAAAAGAGCGACTTAACCCAACGCTCGATTTTAAGCGATCCCACTTTTAACGATTTAAAAGTTGAATTTCCCCTTTTAAGTAAATTTCAAGATGTGGAGGAACTGCGGGATTTATTGTGTCTGCTTTGTCATGACAGGACGGGGGGCATAGCGCTTGCTCGCGGCCCTGATACATTTAGGATGCCCAAGCTTTTGGCGCATTTTAGTAAGTATTTACAGCAACTCGAAAAGCCCGATTACCAGGCATTTTTTAAAAAACTCCTCTTTGAAGGTATGGTGGTGGAAGTCTGTGCGGCAGACGCGCCTTTCTTTGTGCCTGCTCTGAGGGAATTTATAGATAAGGGCTATGCTAAATTCAAAAAAGAAAACAAAACTCAAGCCATGCAGTTCTTTTTGAATGTGGTTTGTCTACTTGAAAGCCATCTAAAAGGACATGCATTGGGCTTTGCGTTTAACGTGAGAAACGAGATAGCCTCCCTTTTATTGCATTGCAAAGATGATTGCGTAAGTGGACAGTACCATCAAATATGCGCCGCTAGCTATTTTCCCTTTTCTGCGCCGCTGGCCCCAAGCGACGTACAAACACTTTTGAGCTCTACAATTTTTTTGCGTGCGCATCCCTTGCCTAAGGCACTTTCCGATGCATTCCTTGAAAACCAAATTGAAAAAGCTTTGCTTCAAGGCGCACAAGGCATTCAAAAAGCCCTACAGCAGCCTAATCTCAAGGATAGCCTATTGCATGCCGCCATAAATGCCATCTTTCCAGGTAAAATTCCCAAAGGAGAGCGCTGGGATACTACAACCTATTTCCCCCTATGCGTCAGTGAGAGTGGTAAATATTCGTTGCATGCCTGTGAAGGCGCTTTTTATGAGGAAAACTGCCAGATCAGTGTCCTTCCCGAAGCGATCACTACGAAGCATGCTTATTGCGCGGTTTTTTCGCACAACAGGTTTAAAGCTAAAAAAGTATCATCCTCAGCTTATACCTTTGCAGATGAACGTGGGATTCCCTCGCGCATAGTGTTTGATGAACCAGCTATGGCCATTCACAAGCAGCTTAAACATCAACAGGGGAGTCTGCAATGGTATGAGTTTATTAGCGCAGATAAACTTCCGCACACTTTAAGAAAATTTGCCGCGCTAAACCAAGAGGAGCCAACTGCCTTGGGCAGTCTTGACCTGATAGACTCTTATACACATTGGCTTTCTTTGCCTCTAGAACGCGAAGAAAAATCTGATTTTGAATTTAAGTCTTCTGCAGCCATTTACCAGCCTGTTTCCTTTGCTGTGACGCCAAGTGATGCACCCGAGATCTTGTTGCTGGATAAAAAAAGCGCCGCGCTTACCCACTGTCTGCATTTGACAGCTGATTTAGGAGGGGTGAAGTACATCGCATCTGTGCGGAGAATGCCCACGGAAACTTTGCCAGAGTTAAGGCTGATGGATATTTACCACGCACCTGTGGTTCCCCAAAATGATCCCAGAGTGCCGCCACTTTTATCCTTGTCAACAGGGGAGCTTTTGCCTCCTCCCTTGCCTTACGACTTTTTCAAGCAAATTGAAGATATCGCCTATGTTAATGTCTGGAAAGATCCTGTCAGCGCTCAACCCGTTTTTATGGAGCTGCCTCGCCTTGGGTTGCAGTTTAAAGTACAGGAAATCGGAGGACAATTGCGGGCGCGCAGCTTGCAGATACCTGGATTTTTTATCGCCAGCCAACAGCGCATGCGCAGTCTAGCCGATTTCAAGAACTTCCTTGTTTTAGAGGATGCTTGCGGTGAGAAGCAAAAAGTGCTCATTCCGCGCCGCCAAGTTGATTCTATGAAAAAAGGCACGCTTTCCACCGCTTTGCAACTCCAACAGGCGCCAGTGGATGGCCAGAATGTTGAGGCAGAGAACTTCTTGGTATATGATGTGCGAGATAAACGTCTATGCAGTGATTTAGCGGAACACAACCTCTTTTTAGCCTATATTTCGCTAGGTAAAAAGAATTATGTCCAAACTGTGCACTATCTCAGAGAGTACGCTGTAAAACCGCAGGCCTATACGCCTGCCGAACAGCAGCTTTTTAGGTGGATCCAAGAGCTTTATGTGATTACCAAGGACGGCGATCCCAAGGCCTGGGCGGCCTACTTATGTGCTGCCGCCCAGCTATATGTCAATGAGAAAAGCGCGGCGCGCAAATCTAGAGCGCTCATAGAAATCACGCCACAAGAACTTGAAACGCAAGCCAAATATTGGAACAAGGTGGCCAACCGCTATGCAGATTATCTAGGACTGGCTGAATACACCCATACTTTAAAATTAGAAAAACGAGAAATTTGTGCGCTTTTAAAAAGCTTCGTTGAACGGGGTTTTGCGGACGTGGCCTGGATCGGCCATTTGCGCCAACTGGAACCTGATTATGTTTTGCCCCCATCTGCTCTTAAAGCAATTCAGCATGATCGCCTTCCCATGGAAAGAGCCCTTAGCTCTATTTTGAATATGCCCACACAAGTGTCAGAGAGCTTTTTGTTGGACTACACTGTTCTCTCCCGCTGCATCAGAGCTTTAAAGCGCAATGAAAACGAAGAGAAAGCCCAGAAAGAAGAGAAAGCCCAGAAAGAAGAGAAAGTCCAGAAAGAAGAAAGTGTCTTTAAAAGAGTGTTGAGGCCTTCCAAGAAGTGGTTTGAGGAGCATTTTCTCTATTATTATAACCGTGCTAAAAGCCGCGATCTCCAAGTAATGCGCGAATTGAAGCGTGAACTGGAGTTTAGCAAGTTAGCCGGGGTTGTGCGTTCAAGCGTACGCAAGAGCGATGCTGAGCTTGAGGGGGTCTTAAATGCGCAAGCTTCCTCAGACGACAATGCTAGCATTCAAGGGCTGCGCCAATTTCTCCTATGCGTGAGCCATAGTCCTGCTCGATTTCCAACTAGCGACATGCTGATAGCTATGGCCAGTGGCAATTATAATGAGCTCTCTAATAATGCCCATCAGTACACTGAGATCTGTGAAAAGATTTGGGAAAAGCTCAACGCATTCCAAGTAGCTCCTAAGACCATAGAAACGCGCCTGGCAAGAATATCCTCCAGAGGGACTTCCTCTATGGGATCCGCTAAGTCAGCCGCGGTGTTTTTGTATACCCCCGTGGTGATGCGAGCTTCGCGCGCTCTGCTGGTTAAGCCTGCCATCATCGACGCGCTGTTTGATCAACCAAGAGAGCGGTCGACGCAGATACTTTCAGAGGCAGAGGGGAGAGAGCTAAAAAGCTACCTGACAGGTTTTCTCCACGCTCAAAGCGATTTGGAAGTCGCCTTGAAAAAAGCCGCCCAACCGCGTTACACTCTAAAGGCGCCCTCTTCGGCCTCTGTAGCCTTTCCTCAACTCATGAGATCTTATGAAACCATTTCGATGCGCTTAAAAGCCCTGCATACGCAACTCATGGTCCAAAAAGTAGAGTTGTATAAAGCTGGCTTGCGCTCTGAATGCCACATCCTCACTATGGCTAATAAACGCCAGGCAGAGCCTTTGAGCGGTTTACTGAGCGAAATGCAAATACAAGCTACCGAGAAGGTCGATTTGACCATCTCCGAGCTCTTGATCTACTTTGTGCAAAAGGACTTTGCAGGGCTCCAAAAATGCAATCCAAGCCTTTCACAAGTCGAAATAAAAACTATTTTTGATAATATCACCGAATACCTCATCCAGCAGACCCGTCGGCAGCAGATCGAAAAAAGCTTGCATACCGCGGCCGAAATAAACCGGCATGCATCCATTTCCAACGCTGATCCCGTCATGCAAGAGCTAACTAATCGGCTGCATAGAGAATTGAGTGTCATAAGGGCGAATTTCGATCTGAACAATTATCCAGAATTTTTGCTCTTTGAATATTGCTCCGGTTTGATTTTGCGCCAAGATCAAGTGGATAATCTCACGGCGATGATGACTCCACAGGGCAATCCTCACCTCATTTTGCAGATGATCATGGGGTCAGGAAAATCCAAGGTGTTCTTGCCCATTTTAGCGTTAAAAAACGCCGACGGCGAACATCTTTCTGTTGTGGTGGTGCCAGAAGCTCTTTATGAGACGGTCACTCAAGACATGCATGTGCAGTCGCGTGGCATTTTTCAGCAAAAGATGCATATGCTGGATTTCGATCGCAATACCGCGTTTACACCTCGCAAGCTCACGGATCTGTACAACCGGCTGGAATCCATGCGCACGCGCAAAGAGTATGTGATTATGACCAATAAAAGCTTGGCATGCCTGGCGCTTAAGTTCAAAGAAGCCCTGAGCATGGCTGGCGGTGGCACTGCCGCTACTCCAGAACTTGACGAGAACATTCGCCTCTTGCGCCAGATTCTCATTCTTTTCAAAGACAAGGGGAAGGCTATCATCGATGAAGCCGATTCGATCTTAAGCAGTCAGCGCGATGTCATTTTTACCATTGGAGAGCCCGAAAGCCTGCATAAGCTTAATCGCCATATCGCCGTAGAGCTCTATAGGACATTGATTAAGGCCTTTCCCACAGGCTTAGCTGCTATGACCGAAGAGGGCTATAAAAAATGTAAGGCCATGCTTGTTGACCAGTTTTTGCTACACGCGCGCACGCAAGATCCGCATTTGAAGGAATTTTTCGGCAAGCTGACTAAACTAGATATGGAAGGCATTCGCATTTATCTATCCGATGCGGCTGTTTCGGAGGATCTTTTGGAGAAGCTCCTGGCACCTATGGAGTTATCCACGACTAGCGTCGAAGGCCTAAAGAGTTTGCTCGGGTTGATTAGAGGAGAGCTTAATCAGCTGTTGCCACTCACCTTGTGCAAAAGATGCGACGTCGACTATGGCTTTTCGCATGACGCAAGTAGAGCTTTGGCGACGCCTTATGTAGCAAATAATACTCCCAATGAGACCTCGCAGTTTGGAAATCCTTACGTCCTGTTGAACTACACCGTGCAGATGTACCTCCAAAAGGGGATACCCGTACATACCCTGCGCAGTCATATTCAGCGCTTGCAGCACGAAGCTCAGGCAGCTTTGAGTGCGGATAGCTCGGCAGACCTCAAGCAGTTAGCTCCCTATCATGAGTTTATAGCTATTTGCGGGGGAGAGCGAGATATTCCCTTTTTTGAATGCACCGAGAGGGATTTTGAAGCTATAACTAAAGATTTAAATAGTAGTGTCGATCGCGTATTGGACTACTTGCGCGATCATGTCTTGCCAAAAATCAAGATTTACAGTCAGCAGATTTCGATGAACTCGCAAGGCCTGGTGGATCTTTTTAAACAGACTCAGGGCTTTACGGGGACTCCTTGGAATAAAGACACTTATCATGACAAGCTCAAGACCGTTTTAGCTAGTGGTACGGAAGGGCAGACCCTCATTATCTTGAAGAAACAATGCGAAGGACGCCTGGTTAGGCTGTCTTCCGCAGCTTTTCCTCAAGTGATCACGGACATGCTGGCGGCACATGCCGCTTCGCACCACTTTAAAGCCATCATCGATACAGGGGCTATCTTCAATGGCATTGCCAATGAAAAAGTTGCTGAAGAGCTGTTAAAGCAAGTCAAAGAGCCCATCAAAGGGATCTGCTTTTACCAAGGCGACGCATGCGTCATCTGGGAAAAAGGGCGCAGCCGTCCCATCCCTTTTCATGAGTCCTTACTGCGTGACTTCGAGAGGTTTACCTATTATGATCAAAGGCATACCATCGGCAGCGATATCTCTCAAGCCCCTTTTGCCCACGCCATTGTGACCATGGGCAAAGACTTGATGTGGCGCGATCTGGCCCAAGGGGTGTGGCGGATGCGCGGACTGGAATCTCGCGGTCAAACTATCTCACTGGTATATCCTCAAGCGGTAGAAGAACTCATACGCCAAGTTTTGCCCATACGGCCAGATGCGCCAGTGGCCCTTATGCACATACTCCAGCTCATTCATCACAATGAAGAGCGCAACCTCAAACAGCATTGCACCACAGCCTTAAAACACAAAATCCACCACGTCGTGGAACAAAGCGCGGGCGATAGCTTGCTTAGATTGGAGCTCAAAGCTCTCAAAGCGCAATTCAATGACCTCAAGAATCTTTTCATCACCACTACCAAGGACGACACCTATGCGGCCTATGGAAGAAAAGAAACACACGATTCCGCCAAAGCCGTCATGGAAGCCGTCAAAAAGAAGGAGCTGGAGCGCTTGCTTGCCTTTATGCGGCGTTCTTCTATCCCTTTGCATTGCCAAAACTTGAGCAGAAAAATCGACGGTGTCTTGGCGCAAAATATTTCTTTCTTACCCAAGACGATTTCCGTCGCAACCCGGGGATCTGAAATGGCTGAATTGGAGGTGGAGAAAGAAGTTGCCGTGCAAAAAGAAGAGCAGGCTCAAGTATACGTGCCCAAAGCCCCTATATCTCCTTTTGAAGACTGGGAGAAACACAAAAACCGCATCTTGCAGGCCTCTACTTTTAAAGAAAGCGATATAGCTGAGCATAGGTTGGCATTGCGGTCGAAGAGTTCAGAAACAAAAAGCGTGCCTGTCTGGTCTATGCGTCAAGTGATGAATCTGACAGATGGACGGTGGGACCTTTTCGATAGAGATCTTTTAATCTCATACAATCTGCATCCGGCGTACTTTTTGGTTAAGGGGATGCAAGTTAATAGAGGTTTTTTGAGTATCTACCAAGCTCCTTTACAATACAGACTGATCATCCAGGATAAGCGCGCGAACTCCCTAAAAACCATGGCCATCACCCAGGAAGAGGGTAAAAACTTCTTCAAAATGCTGTCTGATATGCATAGAGCGCGCGACAGGGCGCGGGAAGAGGAGCGCAAGCAATGGGGCATGCATGATCAACTAGAGCTCTATCTTTATGATAAGCACTTGGGCATCATCCACCAAACTCCTGGCGGCGACAAGGCGGCGCTCGAGCGCGATGTGCGCTTCCAAAGGCAAAACGTTCAGCTTAACTTCTTGAATGGCGATTTGCATTATTCCGAAAGAGAGCAGACCATACTTCAAGAGTGGATGGTTGCAGGGGTTAAGCGGCATTTGGCTGACATGCTGGAAAAGTGCATTTTGCTGCATAAACCGCATAAGCGTACGCAATACGCGCACAGCAACTTAAAGCGCTTATTGTCTAGTTAACACGCTCCGCAATCATCACAGATTGCGCTTGACAGATGGCGTGGCAGCCCTTAAAAAGAAAGTTAATTAATCATGGGCTTTTTTTTAACACTTTTGGAGGGTTGTGCTATGCAAATTCCTTTGTGGGTTGCCAGATGGTCTTTCTCGAGGCTGTCTTTGGCAGTCTGTGCGGCAAACTTGTGCTTTTCAGCCGTACAACTAGCCGCCGAGACGCTAAGTGAAACGAAAGCCGAAACTATAGGCATAGAATCTTATATATTCGGTTATCCGTTGGTTACCATGGACATGACCAAAAGAGTCATGACTAATGCAGTGGCCCCTGGCAACGATAAGGCCCCCATGGGTCAGTTTTTCAATGCCCGGATATATCCAAACGCCTCCTTTAATGCGGTGACTGCGCCAAATGTCGATACCCTATATTCTTTTGCCTGGCTCGATCTATCCAAAGAACCTTATGTTTTACACCTCCCCGATGAAAAGGCACGCTATTATCTGATGCCCCTTATCAGCGCATGGACCAATGTGTTTCAAGATCCAGGTACGCGGACCACGGGGACTGCTGCCGCAGACTATGCCATTACGGGGCCGGCATGGAAAGGCACGCTTCCCTCTGGTTTGAAGGAATTTAAGTCTCCGACTAACTTGATCTGGATTCTCGGAAGGACCTACAGCACTGGCACACCAGAAGACTACACTGCCGTACATAAGCTTCAAGAACAATACTCCCTAAAACCGCTTAGCTTTTTTGGGAAGACATACTCTCCTCCCAGGGGCATCGTCGATGCAAATATCGATATGCATACCTCTGTAAGAGATCAAGTGAATAAGCTCAGCGCTCAGGAATTTTTCAATAAATTGTCTTTATTGATGGCGGAAAATCCTCCTGCGGCCGAGGATGCCCCTATCGTTGCACGCATGGCCAAGATAGGTATTGTGGCTGGAAAGAAATTTGACCTCTATGCGCAAGAATCTAAAATAGCTCGTGCTTTGACGCGTGTTCCCAAACTGGCCATCGAGCAGATCATGAACCGCGAAAGCCAGACAGATCAGAATGTCAATGGCTGGATTTTTTCATTGGATACGGGCGTATATGGCACTAACTATATGCAAAGGGCTTATGTGGCAGCTATCGGCCTAGGGGCTAATTTGCCACAAGACGCCGTCTATCCCTATACTGATCAAGATAGCGATAGCAAACCCTTGAATGGGCGGCATAAGTATGTGATCCATTTTGATAAAGGGGAAACTCCTCCTGGCAACGGCTTTTGGTCGTTGACCATGTATAATGCCAAATTCTTTTTGGTATCTAATTCGCTCAATCGCTACAGTTTAAGTCCTCGGAATCCTTTGGTATACAATACTGACGGATCCTTAGATCTTTATATTCAAAACGAAAGCCCTGGAAAAGATAAAGAGGCTAATTGGCTGCCGTCCCCAAGGGATGTTTTTGTTTTGATGCTGCGGATTTATTGGCCTAAAGAATCTTTGCTGAATGGCAGCTGGAAGCCCCCTTCGGTGCAGATAGCCAAGTGATAGGGAGTTGCAAGTGCCTAAAGAGATAACTACTTTTAGCAGACGCACAATAAATTTTTGATCTTTTCGAATAAGCTATCGATATTTTTCACTGATTTAGGCGCCACAAATATGGTGTCGTCGCCGGCGATGGTGCCTAATATTTCAGTGGAAATTTGAGCGTAGTCGAGGAGACGTGCGACCATGGAAGCTGAGCCTGGACTTGTGAAGATGATCACCAACGTTTCATTGGCAACCACATCGAGGATTAGATTGCGAATAGGCGTATCCATGGAAGGAGGCGCTGGCTCTCTGGGCAGCGAATAAATCGTTTGCCCTTTGGCATTGACCACTTTGATCGCGCCGATTTTGCGCAGCAGCCGCGATACCTTGGATTGATTTATCTCATAGCCTAGCTTTTCTAAAGCTATACAAATGCTGTCTTGGGTGCTGGCTTCCCTCTCTAAGAGCAGTTTACGCAAAGCCTCATCTAGTAGGTGCGTGTCAGAATTTCCTGTTTTTGAGCTCATAGCGGTTCCTGTAGGCAGAGTGAAGAATAGGTTGTTTTCAGCCTCAATTTTGATGCTTACAGTGTA
>PLSG01000125.1 GCA_003164155.1 Parachlamydiaceae bacterium
GCGCAAATGCCATACCGAAAACGGCTAAGGAATTAATTGAGCGTATACGTAAAGGGGAAATAAAGGAGCCCTTTAGCGTTAGAGACATTTACCATGGCACGCACTGGAGCGGACTTGCCAGTCCAAGTGAGGTAGAAGAGGTTGTAGAATACCTTGAAGATAAAAATTATTTGGCTGTCAAATCCGTAAAGACCAGTGGGCGTCCCACTTTGAAGTATTGGGTGAACCCTGAAATTTTTGATGAACCCACACGGGCTAAAGGTCCAAAAGGTACAGAAGGAGCTTTTGAACCTTTTGAACCTCCAACTTCTTAGGTAAGGGCAATTTTTCATGTAGGTCTCATGAGAGCTATGCTCAAGGGATGTAAGGTGCATTTTATGTTCTTGTTCACCTTTCGGTCAAAGTTTTGGCCAAGCGAAACGTCCTCGATGATGCCGCTGGCGAAGAGGGCATATCGACAGTTATTCCGAGGAGCTAGATACCGCGTAGGCGAAGCAGTAGGCGTAGGAGATGCAGTCGATGACGCAAATGAAGACGTTGAAGGAGGCTAACAAAACTTTGACAGAGAAGATAAATAAGGCCCATTTTATAGCCCTTAACCAAAAAGAAGATAAATATAAAGAAAAAGAGGGTTCAAAAGGTCCAAAAGATAATTTTGGATCAACCTCTGAACATAAATACCAAAAACCCCATAAAGGAGTTTATACGATGTCCACCAAAAAACCATTACAAAGATCTTTAAACAATCATTGTCCGTTTCAATACCTTAAGGTTACTACGGATCTTACCTTCCATGATTTTGGCAGCAGAAGAACTTCCATTTCTTCTGGAGGTGAAGGCTTTGTGCTAGAAGAAGATAAAATTTTTAAGCTTTTGAGCGTATCTGCTGAACGAAAATCCCAAATGATAGAGGAGATGATGGAGTGCTACACCCGAGGAGGGGTATATGCTCTAGTTTGTGGCTACGCGTGCATACTGATGCCAGGAGAGTATCAAGTATTAGATTACACACCAAACCGCTTATGCGGTGAATTAATTTAGGAGGTTTATATGCCAGCACCCAAGGGACATAAAGCATACAAGGGTTGTGAGACAGGCGGCAGGCCGCGCAAGTTTTCTAGGAAGGAAATAGATAGGTTCGCTATTGAACTTATGGAATGGATGCACGGAGAAGACAATTTTTGGCTCAAGGATTTTTGCCTTAAGCGAGATATCAACCCAGATTACATGGCAGAATGGGCTAGAGAGAATAAAAAGTTTAGAGGAGCTCATGAAATGGCAAAGCACATGCAGGAGAGCAAAATACTCAACGGCGCCATGTTGAACATGTATTCTGGTACTATAGCTAAGTTTACCTTAGCTAATTGCCATGGATGGGTGGATAAGCAGGAAACCAAAATTAGCGGAGACGCCGCCAATCCGCTCAAATTCATACTAGATGCCGTAAGCGGTAAAACCAAGGATTTGGTGACCAATGACTGAAAATGAATTGGAAACCGTAAAAGAAAGGCTTTCTAATAGGTTGTGGCGCCTCAATAACCTATACCATATCCAGAATAAGCAAGGGGAGAAGCAGATCTTCTCCCTTAATTGGGCTCAACAGCAGCTTTACAAGGACATGTGGTATCTAAATGTGATACTAAAGGCAAGGCAGTTGGGTGTGACCACCTTTATCACCCTGCTTTTTCTGGACGTAGCCCTCTTCAACAGGGATGTAGCGTGCGGCATAGTCGCAGATAACGAGGAAAATGCGAAATATATTTTCCGCAAGATCAAGTTCGCTTATGACTCCCTGCCTGNNGAAGAGTGTTGTTTCTGCCCGAAATGATTCCAGCAAGGAGTTGACCTTCAGTAATGGCAGCATGGTGCGTGTAGGCACTAGTTTACGCTCTGCGACGTTCCAGTACCTGCTGGTGTCTGAGTATGGCAAGGTATGCGCAGAGGATTTAAAGCGCGCTAATGAGATTCAGACGGGGAGCTTGAACACCATTGCCACAGGGCAGTATGTTTTCATCGAGTCTACTGCTCGCGGACGATCCGGTGCCTTTTACGAGATATGCAAGCAGGCGCAAGCTAGTCAGGATGCGAAGAAGAAGCTTACTTCTCTGGACTTCCGCTTTCATTTTCTGCCTTGGTGGGGGCAAGCACAAGAGTATGTGCTAGATGCCGATGCGGTAGTCATCCCAAAGGATCTAAAAGACTATTTTCAAGGATTACTGGATAACGAAAAAATAGTTCTGACTGATGTGCAAAAGGCATGGTACACAAAAAAGTATCTATCTCAGGGTAAAGACATACTCAGGGAGTTCCCGAGTACACCCAAGGAAGCTTTCGAAAGTGCTCACGAGGGCTTCTTCTACGCCGAGCAGTTGACGCGTGCGCGGAAAGAGGGGCGCATCCGCAAGCTGTACTATGACGAAAGCCAGCCGGTTTATTCTGCTTGGGATCTGGGCTACTCTGACGACACAGCCATTTGGATATATCAAGTATCGCACCAAGAAATTCACTGCCTTGAGTATATTTACGGCAATTCCAAGGCATTCACCTACTATTTGAAACTTATCAAAAATAAAGGCTACAGCTTTAGCAAGCACTTTGCCCCGCATGACATAAAGGTGCATGAATATAGCAGCGGAGAAACCAGGCTCCAGGTAGCCAGAAATCACGGCATTAACTTCGAAGTTGTGCCGGACATGGCTTTAATCGAGGGGATAGACGCCGTGCGCAATGTACTGAACAGGGCGTACTTCGATGAGGAGAAGTGCAGCGAAGGCATTATTTGCCTAGAGAACTACCGTAAGGGATGGGATGCGCGTAATGGCATATGGAAAGATGGAGCGGTTCACAACGCCCATAGCCACGGCGCAGACGCCTTCCGTATGTTGGCGTTAGGAATGGGCAAATTAGGAAATAAAGGGTTGACCGCAGAAGAGTGGCGGAGATTAAGAGCAGATCATCTGGGGTAAGCATAAAGGTGTCCCCAAAATTTATGAACCTTTTAAAAATTCTGCTCTCTCCTGTAACGAATTCCCAGGCTCACCAAATCATACTTAAGGGGCTTCTTCGTACTGATTTTCATCATACACGTCTTCGTACTGATTTTCATCATATTGAGAAGCTTCTTTAACCTTCTTTCCATCATATTTTCTTGTCACCTCTATTTTGGCTTCATAACCAATTTTTTTTACTCTTTTGGCAACGTTTGCATTGACTGCATCTCTATACAAAACCTTAATTGTTACCTCCTCACTTTCTGGATCGTTCCATTCATGCTTTAGCAGGGTTGTTTTATGCTTCTCGTGATACATCGTTGTATACCAACCCTGAGAAATTGAATCGACAACAAATCCATCCACATCAATTAGTTTGAAATCAATATCAATTCGATAATCCAATTCTTTAGCTTGAACATTTTCAGCAATCGCAGGACGTGTTAACTTTGCCTTCACCTCATAAGCAAAATCAATTTTATCATTTTTATCATCTGTGATTGCATCTCTTAATTTAGCCTTTACATCCATATTGTAAATCGTAGAATGAGCCCATTTTTCATCTAGAAGTGGGGAATAGGATCCCTTAATCCTTT
>PLSG01000343.1 GCA_003164155.1 Parachlamydiaceae bacterium
GTGTGATTTTTTTGAATGAAAAATCTCACAAAATCAACACCCCAGCCCTGGACTACATGCCCCCACCCCCATTCGAGGGTGAATGCAAAAGATATGAGTAATGCTAAGGGAGTTGCCCTAGGATTACATGAAAAAGGCCTTTAGTCTTTTAGGATAGTATAAAGTCTACTTGTATGCTTATCGTATGCAAAGAAGTTACAAACCATGTCCTAAAAGGCTGAAAGCCGTTCTCATAACAGCCTAGGGCATCGCCCTAGGTAAACCAGATAAAAGTTCCGCACGCTGAAGGCGTGCTGTATGATGAATAAAACCATGACGTAAGCATGACAAAAGCAGGGAAAGCTTTCGCGCAGGCCAAATCAGCAAATTCTATCTTGACAGTGTACTGGACTTTGAGCTCATAAAATTTTGATTTAGTTATACGTGAATTTGAGGGTTTATTTCTTTCTTGTCTTAACTTAAAACAAAGTGTAATAAATTCTCAAGCAAGCTTTTTTTAGAATGCATATGCCTTGTTTTTTAAGACAGCCACAGATGAAGCGTTCGCCAGGCTAACATTGGACTGAAACGGACATAAGGCCCAGCTTTTCGGCTTTTTTTCCTAGTTTTGCAACTCCTCATAGCAAAAATACAAAACGATACATTATCATTAACATCAAAAACCAGCACGCGCGAAGAAATTAAACAGGTCTTGTTCACTTTTGCGATCAAAACGTTAACCGAAATTTCAGCCGAAAAGCTGAATAAGGCCATTAAACGCGTCTTAAATATAGGGTTATTATGCATCAAGCTAGACATCAAATAAAAATTGGCCGTTTCAAAGCAGGACCGGAATGCCCCCTGTTATTTATCTCAGGACCTTGTGTAATCGAAAGCGAGGAACACACCCTGCGCGCGGCCGAAGCCCTAAAAAAAATCTTCTCGACCTCCCAGAGCACTTTTGTTTTTAAATCAAGCTATGATAAAGCCAACCGCTCGGCTGGCTCTTCTTTTCGAGGCCCCGGCCTGGAAGAAGGTTTGCGCATCTTAGAAAAAGTAAAAAGGGAACTGGATCTACCCGTCGTCACCGACGTGCATAGCAAGGAAGAAGCTCTAGCTGCCGGAAAAATTTGCGACATGCTCCAGATTCCCGCATTTCTTTGCCGGCAGACTGATCTTGTCTTAGCGGCAGCTTCTACCGGAGCGGTGATAAGCGTAAAGAAAGGACAGTTCATGGCGCCTTGGGATATGGGCAATGTAGTAGATAAGATCCTCAGCATGCACAACCAAAATATCTTGCTGATCGATCGGGGTACAACTTTTGGCTACAACAACTTAGTGAGCGACATGCGCGCTATTCCCATCATGCAGCAGCTGGGCTATCCAGTGTGCTTCGACGCCACCCATTCAGTTCAACTGCCAGGAGGCAATGGGACAACTTCTGGCGGGCAAAGGTAATTCATTCCAATTCTAGCTAAAGCAGCCATAGCAGCCGGTGCCGACAGCCTCTTCATGGAAGCGCATCCCGATCCAGTAAATGCCAAAAGCGATAGTGCCTCGGTCATCGACTTCAAAGACTTACCCAAGCTGCTGCGCAAGCTAGAGCAGCTATACGCCGTTGTACACAGTGAATAGGATAACGCTGCTATTTAGCCTGGCGCTCTTAAGTGCGGGAGCTTTTTTGCTATGGCATTCCACACATATCACTCCCGAAGACGTAGCCACCTTGGAAGCTTACACGCTGTCTTGCCAAGGTGCTTCGGCTCAACCCCTAGCACAAGCTTATTCCGCTAAGCAAGCCAGAAAAGGAGTCAGGCGGGATATCCTGCTTTTGAACTCGCATGGACAACGCCTTGGCCTGCGACTGGAAGCTAATTCTGGCGAGCTCGTCTTGACAAAAAGTATGGACTCCACAACTGTGGTGGAAAACCTACGTGGGGTTTCGTGTTATATGCAAGAAGAGCTGTACTATATCCTCCCAGACAAACGTGAAGCCATACAAAATGCCCATGGGGCATGGGTTGCCCGGGAAAGCTCAGCTTCAACTGCTGACACTTTGCTTGCCCTCCCCACACGGGGCGCTAAGCCCATGCAGAAAGTGCGCACCTTCCAGTCGGAGACGGCACAATACAGCTACCATTCTCAAAATCTGACGGCCGAAAACGTACAGCTGATGAATTTTGCAGCAAAGGGGCATCAGCTCGATGATGCCATGGCTATGCCCTATGCACGCACGGCCTCCAGCTTGCGGGCCACGGCCAAGTCCGCCGCCTTCTCATTAGAAGACAACCAGCTGAAATTTACCGCCCAAGGGCTTAAAGCCAACATAGTGCCATCTCGGGAATAAAACAAGTGATGAAAAAACAGCAGATATTAGCGGTGGCGCTAGCCGCCGCGTTTCTATACAGTCCAAGTGCACCTGCCAATGGATTTACCACCTATGAATCGCCAAAAGACGAATTTGTGGTCAACGCCGACAAAGCGGAGTATGACGGCAAGCGGATCACGCTCGAAGGAAATGCCCGCGTAGAACACTCCCTTGGCCTTATGGCCGCAAATCACATAGTGCTGTCACTGCTTACCGCACACCACTCACTGCAGATATCCAATCTGGCCATGCAAGGCTCCGTGTTGCTGACGCTTGCCCAAAACGCCAAACTCTCCTGCGACCAAGCTTTCATGGATTTTGAAAAAGGCGAGGGGTTGTTTACCATGCGCGATCAGCAGCATAAAGTGCTTTACCATGGGTTGTTGCATGACAAGGAGCATAAAAAAATTCCCCTGCGCATTGAAAGCGAGAACATGCAGATCTGCATCAGCAAAAACTCGGATAGGCCGCTGCAGCTGACCAAGCAAGCTATAAAGAAAATCACCGCCAATCACCAAGTGAGTGTCTTATACAATCAAGAATTTGGAGCCACCGCCGACCACGCCTATTTTCATGGGGCTTCCCCCTCTGAAGCAGGCTCTGAAAACAACTTAGGCGGTCTGATCATCCTTACGAGCGATAGCGCAAACGCACTGTGCGAGCTCAACGACAGCAGCGGCAACTTAATGCATGCCAAAGAAATACGCATCGATACGCACCAAAGAAAAATAAGCATGGACTTTCCCAAAGGGGAAATGGCTAAGCATCTAACTTCCAAAGGCAATCCCGCGGCAATTGACGCTTCTAAAAAAATAAGCTTCACGGCTGATTCGCTAGTTTGGGACGATGCGCGAGACACTTTGACCTTAAGGAATAACATCGTCGTCCACCAGGGGGATATGGGATCGATTGTCAACGATCGGGAAGTGCAGCTGGTGCAGCGCGTCTTTCAAGGGAAAAAAGTGCTGCAGTCGGTTATCGGCATAGGCCATAGCGAATTGACCTCTACCGATGCCCAACAAAATATCTCACACACGCTTACCTGCCACGGCAAGCTAACGATCGATCACACTCAGCTGCGCGCAGTCCTAGAAAGCCCCTCTGATCCGCAGGGCAAGACCATACTGACGCAGCAAGTGCACTTCCATGACCCCATGGGGGAGATGTATGCCGATACCATGACAGTTTACTATCAAGCGCAAGAGAGCAAGCTCCATCCCGTGAGCATCCACTTAAAGGGCAATGTCTATGTGCGCAATCAGTTTTCAGCGCAGGCCACAGCGGCCAGCCGCACCGACTCGGCCCACAATCCCTTTTTGCAATATGCCATAGCCGATAGCATCGAATACCAGATCCCCACGCAAACCATGACCCTAAAAGCAAATAAAGGCAAGCGGGTGCTATTTTTCGATAAACTCAACCATCTGCAGGTAAGTGCTCCGGGACTGACCATCCACCGCGATCCCCTCACAAAAAAAGAATCAATCCAAGGGGTGGGCGATGTGCGATTTACTTTTGCCAAAGATGAACTGCAGCAAATCGAAGCCCTTTCTAAATGAGTTAACTGGTCAAATCCCCCCGGAGGAACCGAGGGGGATCTGACCTAAAATACCCAGATAACGAACGTAAACCTATAAGCTTTTGCACTTTACGAATTATTAAGCTTAGCTTTTACACTATATTTCGTCAGATCTCCCACGGTTCCTCCGGGGAATCTGACCAGTTACCTCGAGAATAAAGCCTGATTCAAACTTCTCAATTACAGGGATACTCCATAATAATATGCAAAAAACCTCCGAAAAACATCCTTCCCAGGCCTTATTGCAAGTCTCACAGCTGGTCAAAAGCTTTGGAGATAAAAATGTGGTGAATGGCTTATCTTTTGCGGTGAACAAGGGCGAAATTGTAGGGCTGCTGGGGCCAAATGGAGCTGGTAAAACGACGGCCTTCTATATGACCGTGGGACTCATCCGCCCAGACAAGGGACAAGTGCTTTTTAATGATGTCGATGTGACCTATGCTCCGATACATATGCGCGCGCGCATGGGAATGGGATATCTACCCCAGGAACCCTCTGTCTTTCGCAGCTTAAGCGTAGAGGAGAACATTCTTTGTATCTTGGAAAACCAGCCAATGAGCCGGCAAGCGCGCAAACTGCGCCTGCAAGAACTGCTGGGAGAGCTGCATCTCGAACCGTTGGCCAAGAAGAAGGCCGCGGCTTTATCCGGCGGAGAGAGGCGTCGCCTGGAGATCACTAGGGCCTTGGTTACCAATCCCACGCTTCTCATGCTCGACGAACCCTTTGCCAATATTGACCCGATTGCCATTCGCGATGTGCAAAATATCATCAAAATCCTGGCTAAAAAAGGCATCGGCATCCTGATCACCGATCACAACGCGCGCGAGATCTTTTCGATCGTCGATCGCAGCTATCTAGTATACGAAGGGCGGGTTATGCTGTCGGGAAGCGTGGATGAACTGGTCAATGACCCCGAAGCTAAAAAGCACTACCTGGGGCACGATTTCCGCATATAGGTAATCCTGTGAAAAATTCACAGGATGGGAAGGATAGGACAGGAGAGATGCTACAGTTGTGAGTGAAATATCAGGATAGGGAGGATAGGACAGAAGATGGGAAAGATAAGGGGGATGGCTATCTATGATGCGAAAGTTTCTTAAAATTTTCAGGAACTTTCGCTTAATAAATAGCCATCCCCCTTATCTTTCCCATCTTCTGTCCTATCCTTCCCATCCTGTAAAATTTTCAGAAACTTTCGCACAATAAATAGCCATGGGCCATTTTCGACAGCTTAACCGCAGGAGCTTTCGCGCAGTTTTACACCTCAAGAGTTATTGGTTGAGGTAAAAGGTTCTGTGACCGAAAGTTTTCGCTGTATAGGTGAACATAGCCCAATATTGCCCGTCTACTTACGCAGCAAGCACAGAATATTTTTCGATTAAAGGAGTTATAGTTTTAAGATAAGCCGCATTTTGCTTTTCCGTGTCTTTTTCCTTTTTTGCTGCGTCCAAAGCATCCCTGTCAGCCTTCAGCAACTCTTCTTCCTTAGCAAGCAAGGCTTGCACGTTATTTTTAGCACGCGGAGAAAGTTTTGCGTCCCAAGTTTTAACTAGGTGAGCAACAGCCAGGATTATTTGAATAGGTGTTTTTCCGTAGAGGGAATTTGTGTATGTCATAATAGCCTTAAGCTCATCATCCGATGCTGAAACGTCGAGCAGGACTCCCTGGCGGATGAGGCCATTATAGAAGGCGGAGGCACTATGTGCATCAGCTTGGCTAAATTTATTATCTCCTCTGGCTACTACATCAAAATAGGTGCGAGAGGCATAACCTGGATTTGTAATATAATTGAGAAAGGTATTATCTTCAAATCCGTGATTAAGATACAAAGAAAAAGTGATCAAAAGACTGTGACCTAAAGATAAAATATTTGCTTTTATAGGATTCAAAATAACATCGGCCACAGAAATAACGAGCAAAGCTGTAATAAGCAAACCACCGGTCACGCTATAGAAACCGCTGAAATCCAGTGCAGCCGCCTTTAAATGCTGCCATTTGCGGGCATGCAGCTGCTGGCTTTCTTTTGAGTCGGAAACTAACAGGGCATGTACAAAGCATTTTGCCCCGGCAAGAGTATGATAAGTGGCGCCTATAGGCGATAGGACAAGCACACCGAGAGTATAAACTGCTCTGGCTAGTCCCTTGACAGGCGATAGAAAAATTAAATCCGCAGGTTTGCTACTCAAAGAGGTGTTAGCCTCCCACATTAAATATTGGCCGCAAATAGAAGCCGGTTGCTTTAGAATAGATGACATTTGGACTCCCCTAGAAAAATGCAATTTTAGTGTTATTTGTAAAAAAACTCTCTCGTAAGCATGCAGCTCTTTTGTTAAGGTTTGATAAAGATAAAGCCATATCTTCTCCAAATTTACGCTTATAAGAATTGATGAGCCTTATATTTTTTTGTTCATTTTTTGGGCATGGTTCAACAATAGCCTCACATGNNCGGCATGGTTCAAAGTTGGGTAACACTCATGTTTAACAAGTTTGCCACAAATGAGCGCAGAACCAAAAAGAAAATTACCCTCAATAATCGTAACCCTTATCCTTCCCATCCTGTTCCTATCCTCCCTATCCTGTAAATTCACTCACGAATGTAGCATACCTCCTCATAAGGGATACGATTATTGAGCGAATTTACAGGATAGGGAGGATAGGAACAAGATGGGAAGGATAAGGGTTACGATTATTGAGGGTAATTTTCTTTTTGGTTCTGCGCTCATTTGTGGCAAACTTGTTAAACATGAGTGTTACCCAACTTTGAACCATGCCGTTTTTTGCGTTCTTTGTGTTCTTTTGCGGC
>PLSG01000269.1 GCA_003164155.1 Parachlamydiaceae bacterium
CAATCATGCGCATAAGCAGAAAGACTATAGCTGTGTCGAGTGCGGCAGTGCGGTCCGATTGCGCGGTGGCCTGCATCGCCAGAATCATTTTTATCACGTCATGTCCGATCGCGCCTGTGTGCTGAATGGGAAAAGTATGGAGCATCTGCAGGTGCAGTGTTTTTTACAGGGGCAGCTTCCGCCAGATGAAGGACTGCTCGAGCATCGCTTTCCCAGCATAGGGCGCATTGCCGATGTCTTGTGGAAATCTGCCGGCATAGTCTTTGAGATTCAGTGTTCCCCTATTTCGGCCGAAGAGGTGAGGTGCCGCAATCGCGATTACGCATCACTTGGCCTGCGCGTGGTGTGGATTTTACACGACGCCCGCTATAATCAGTGGAGAGTGACGGCGGCCGAGCTCTTGCTGCAGGCGCATCCCCATTATTATACAAATATTGATGCGGCAGGCAAAGGGGAGTTCTATGATCAGCTGTGTGTCATTCGTCAGGGAATCCGGGTCAACGCCTTGCCCCCCTTGAGCATAAACATGCCGATACTCTATCAACTTAAGTTAACCGAAAGACAGCCATTGAAAGCACTAGAGGTACCTAAGATTTTGCGCCGGCGCCTGGAGGCTTGGCCGCTCTGTTTTGAGGGAGATCTGCTTCACCTCTATGTGCATTCTCCAGATAGCGCCGAGATGCAGGCTTATCTGGCGCGCATTTTAGCGTTAGAAGCCGAGGAGGCTTCTCCGGAAAGAGGTCGAGGGTGGAAAATGCGCATTGCCACAGCCTGGCGCTTATTTGTGGTGCGCCCCTATAGGCATCTTTTTCAGTTGCTACTTGAACGCGCTTGCAAATAGGCCTAAAGAGCATAATGGACGCAAAAGAAGCGGATAAAGTTGCAAAAAATCAAAATTAGGTCCAATCTGTGATAGGCTGAAAATTGGAAGGCCAAATTGAAGCGCGAAGTGCTTCAAGGTCATTTGACGATGAAGTTTGTGAATTGCCATAAACCAAATACAGTTTTAGGAAAGAATATGAGTATAGCAGATATTCCTGTCAATCGTGTTCAATTAAAAGATTGGGCACAAGCAGTTAATGGAGCCGCATGCATGGCGGTGGGATTAGTCCCCACGCATCCTTTATTCACCCTGAAAACAAATCTGATGCTTGGAATACCTCAACGCAGTTGGAAAGATTATATAAATTCTTGCCAATCATCTCCGAAGTCCAAACCTTCTTTAGGTGGCTTTGTTAAGAGCGAATGGCTTACACATAAAATGCATGCTAGAGCGAGGGGGCAGTCTGCTGGCATTGCACTAACTGGCCGCCTTTGGGCGGGCTACACTCCCAATGCTGCCAGTGGAGGGCCTTCTGAGGCTATTGCCTTTGGAACGCATGCCATTATCACGCGTTTTGTCGCCGAAAAACTTTTTTTAAACCGTGAGCAAACCGAAAATAGCAATTTAGATATGCGCTTAAGCCTTATCATCAGTGTCGTGGCAGGTTCTTTGGGATCTCCTATCAATGCTTCTTTAGAGCAAGGCATGATTCGCCAGCAAGTCGATGGGGGTAAGTTTTGGCCGCACATGCGCAGAATTCATGCAACTTCAGGATGGCGAGGGGTCTTTAAAGGCACAGGTGCGACCGCCGGCCGGGATGCCTTATTCAATTGCGGGGTGTTTACTTTTAATGATTTTGCCAAAACCTGTGTGACTCCTTTGTTTCCCCATAATCCGCTCACGCGTGACCTCGTCTCGGGTATGCTCGCCGGCATGGTGGCGGGTGCGCTTAGCACACCATGTGACCTTGGCAAGACCCTAATGCAAGAGGATAAAGTGGGAAAATATCCCACCTTTAGGGCTACAATGCGCTCAATTGTCAAAGAAGAGGGATTTAGAGGGCCTTTTAAGGGGATGCTTGCCCGAGCGATGACCATCGGACCTTTGATTTGCGCTACGGCCGTTCTAAAGGAACGGCATAATCTATGGTGTCCTGAGTGGTTTTATGAGTCGCCAGGAAAAGGCATACCACCCGAGGCTTCAAAAAAAACAGCAGCGTCAATAAAACCAGAAGCTCCGATAAAAGTTGAAGCACCGATAAAAGCTGAAGCGCCGGCAGAAGCTAAAACGCCCACCCCTTACAAGGTAGGACCGCCTTGGATGCCTAGGTAAGTGCACCAAAGCTCAGTTAAGTTATTATTGGGGGGATGCCATGGATCCCCTCGAATTAAAATGTGGACCACGTTCATAGCTATGGCGAATACTTTCAGTTCATGAACAGCTCTTTCTTTTTCTAGTACACTGTCAAGGTAGAATTTATTGATTTAGTCTAAGCGAAAGCTTCCCCGATTTTTGTCATACTAACGTCGCGGTTTTATTCACCATACAGCACGCTTTCAGCGTGCGGAACTTTTATTTGGTTTACCTAGGGCGATGCCCTAGGCTATTATGAGAAAGGCCTTCAGCCTTTTAGGACCTGATTTGTAGATTTTATACATACGATAATCATACAAGTAGACTCATTTGTGTTTAAATCACTTAAAATTCGCGGATCGAAAAGGTGAATAAGGCCGAAATGTAGTTAAATTCCCCCTTTAAAGCTTACACGCGGAATTATGCCGCGCAACTTCTGAACTTCGGCTGCAATCTGTGCTCTGATTTCTTTTATGCGGGCTTCATGCACCTTTCTCAGCAATTCCATATTCTTTTCCATTTCCAGATTTTCTGGGGCGTTTTTATTTTGAATTTCTGTTTGCTGTTTGGCGATCAGGCTCATTTGATGACTCAAAGCTTTGAGAATTACATCAGTGGTCAAAGCCTTTTTAAGTCTCTTCTTCTCATCGATTTTGGAAATAGGCAAAGAAATATTGCCAGCCAATGGAACACCATCCGAAGAAGTAGTTTGTAGAGGGAGGGGATATAAGCAGCCCATAATTTTTTGTATGCGGACATATGGTCTAGCAGGTGGTATCATGGCTTTCGCACATGGATAAACCGCAGGAGCAAAAGAATCAATAGATGTCATAATAACCTCAATGTATGGGCTATGGGTTTAAGATCATCCAAACTTGTCGCTGCAACAGTCTATTTGCCGAGAAAACCTTTTCGTTCAATGCAAAAGTGGACGATTTTAAACCGGTAGCCAATTTATGCTAAGAAAACCTAGATTTTAAGCTAAGCTTGGGAGCGATGCCTGGGAGTTTGTCTGTAAAATAAAATGTTTACGCGTTTTTCTCTTCCGAAATTGTGTAAACTTGGTAAAACATAGATAAATGACGTTATAAAATCAAGAAAAAATTCACATGCAAGTAGGCGCGCAGATGCATCAAGATCGCAGAGTCCATGAATATTGAGAAAGGTCTGAAAAAAACTGGCAGGAGGGCAGGGTCTTTTCATAAAAAAGATTTGGCAGATGCCCCTATAGCGGAAGTTCCCCTCTCTCGCTTGAGCTTTCTAAACCCAGGAGGGGTGGCATCTTTCCTGTCCTATCCTTCCCATCTTTTCCTATNNAAACGGTGTCTACTCATTGACCGAAAGTTTTCGCTATACAGGTGAATAAGGCCGCCAAAAAATTGATAAAAAAATATTGGGATAATGCTTTACAAAAGTTTAGCGATATGCTAGTTTCATGCGCTTGAAATGCCTGGTTGAGGCTGCTAGCAGCCTCAAATGACAATGCTGTCGAAATCTATAATGTATATTGAAATCTATAATGTATAATGTGGAGAGAGTCATGGTTTGTTTTAGAGCTTTTCCGGTTTCCATCTCAAGCAGAATGTCGCTTCCCTTTCATCGCGGACCCCTAATGAGCTCTTTCAAATCAAATGTGTGCCCGCGCATTGAGACCAGGGTTTCCCTCCGCGCATTGCAGTTGTTTAATGTTCGAGATCAATCTATTCCATACAGCCATAAGAGGTCGTTTTCAAGTGCAGCCTCAAAACCTACTCCATATAATTCAATGCTAAACTCCGCAACGAGGAGGGCCTTTATGCCTACCATCAAACAACCTTGCCCTATAATCCACTGCAATGGACGCGAAGTGCGTCCCAAATTTTCCAATGCATGTGGAAATACTTTTTTGGTTTACGATTTGCTGCCCCTGCAAAATACATATGACTGGGAGGCCGTGAAAAAATCCATCTGGAACATTATGAAAGATATTCGAGTCAATGGAGCTCCCGTAGATGACGCCTTGGTGTTGCGCAAAATTTGCAGCGATGCTGACACGCTAGATGTAAAAATGCATGTGTTGGAACCAGATAGCACAGAGGCTGACTTTTGCGGCAATGGAGCTCGAGCCGTAGGCACCTTTTTGTTTGAGGCGTACGGCAAGCAATATCCTCGCCTTAGATTGGGTTCTAGAATGGGCATGCATGAACTTACTAATAAAGATGGCATTTGCTTTGTCAACATGGGAAAACCTGTGATCATCAATCCCCAGCGCGATTTTTTCCATCAAGGCATAAAAGTAACTATGACCTATGTGGATGCTGTAGAACCGCATTTAGTGACGCGCTCATTTTTTGATCCACGTTTTCTTGAGCAAATTGGAGTGGCTATTAATGCCACATGGAAATCCGAATTTCCAGCCGGGGTCAACGTCAATTGTGTGAAGTTAACGCCCGAGAAAAATGAGTTGGAAGTAATGACGTATGAAAGGGGCGTATATCGCATCACCCAAGCCTGCGGCACCGGAAGCACAGCTTGTTGCGCAGCCCTCATCCATCATCAATGGAGACCTACCCAGCCTAGGTATACAGTGAAGCTATTAGGAGGTACGCTGAACATCCACTATCAAGACTCTAATGAATTTTTGATTGGAGGAGACGTTAAATTTTCAGAGTTTGAGAAATAACCAGCAAGTTCACATTTTATATCCTAATCTCACGGCAAAATATGAAAATTCTTATTCAACGCGTAGCTCATGCGAGCGTTGTTGTCGAAGGCAAAACCATAGGGTCAATTGGTCCTGGCGCTGTGGTTTTCTTTGGGGCAACACATGGTGATTCGCTTAACGAAATACAGTGGATGGCCAATAAATTGATTAACTTGCGCATGTTCGAAGATGCCCAAGGCAAAACCAATGAATCGCTGCTCGATAAAAAGGGAGAGATTTTGATTATCTCGCAGTTCACGCTCTATGCAGACTGCACAGTGGGACGTCGGCCTTCTTTTACGCAGGCGGCTCCTCCAGAATTGGCGAAACAACTTTACTCCGCCTTCATCGCCGAAGTGCGAAATTCCGGGCTCGTAGTGCAGAGTGGCCTTTTTGGTGCAGAGATGCAGGTGAGCTTGTTAAACGAGGGGCCTTTCACTCTGTGTGTGGAAAGGGCCCCTTTGCATTGAGGTTGCCTCAAAAATCATATTCTGCAATTAGCTCTAATATCGTTACCTCTTCAGAAAATATTTGGAAGGCAGCCACAGAGGTCATCTCAGCTACAACGAGAGAGTGCATGGTCGATTTGTCGTAAGTGGGAATGACTTTTGTTTTTTCCCAAGTAGGTTCTTCTAACATCACACAATAGTCTTCTGTAGTTTTAACTTGTTTAGGAATAATTCCCAAATGCTTTCCGATAGCTTCTGTTATCCTTATCGATGCTGTTATCCATATTTTTTCTTTAGGTTTTTTGCTTTTTTTCCATGCCGTTTTAGGAACGATAGAATGAAAAACTTGAGACAATCTCTCCCAGCAAAGTTCTATCCCCTCGAGACTTGCTATTCCAGCTGGAAATGATTTAATAGCAGGAGAGAGAACTTGATCTAGCTTCTCATCTCTATAAGAAAGAGCTTGAGCATAAATCTTTTTCCCTATTTCGACCATGTATTGCGTATATTCTGGTGTGATCTTATCCACATGCACCAGCTCTTTTGCGTATAGGTAGTTATTTTCTTTTATGTACGAAACAAAAGAGTGTTGTTTTTTAATGGTTCTTGTAGTAAATAGACAGCGATTTAAAGGGTCATATACTATACTGTTTTTTAATTTTTCTATACCAAGCAAGATATCGATCCCGAAAGTTGTCCTCGGTATCTTTTGCCATGCATTCATTTCACTCATGCTGGCATTCAAAATGATGAAAAAATGCTTTTTGCTAGGTTTTGTGGCATTATCGCAAGCGGTGATTGCCCATGCATTTTTTATGCCCTTCTCTATTATTTTTATAAACACATGCGCAGTTAGTTCGCCGCATTCGCCATATCCACACCGAAGCATGGCGCCATATACAATTAGATCTTTTAAAAAATCACCTGCTCCGAATTCTATGCCAAGATCTTTGGCAGCTTGACGGCATAATGCTCTGCTCTTTTGTGTTTGATACATCGCTATGGCATGTTGGTGCATTTTTTCCCATCCAAATGCCGAGGCGTGCTGCTGAAGTGCTAATGCATTGTATCCTAACTGTTTCGTCTTGGCTTCCAGTTCTGGAAAAGGGATAATATCTTGGCTCGATATGATTTTTTCCCTTTCCTCTATTACATCGGAAAGTTGGGTCTGATAGGAATTTACGAGTAAATCCATTTTTTCTTCTGATAAACGCACTATGGAGGCCATATTCGCACACCTTTTTTTGAATTTAAGAGGGGCATGTAAGCGCTCTTAAAGAGTATATATTGATCGATCATCTGCAAAAATCTATTTAGTGTTATTAAAATATGAAATAAATTAGCGTAACTCAAAATAATTTGCAAGTGTAAAGTAATGAGTGTCAGTAAGGAGCAAATACAGAGATTAAGCAGATGAATCCAGATAGTGTGCACTCATTTTGTGGCCATTACCCCCATGTTTAGTTCGCATGGAGTTCTGCCACTATTTTTTGCCTTTCCGCATAGGCTTTGTTGAGAGCCTGCATGTCCCGATCAATGGAACCCAATTTAACAGCGTTGGTTTTTTGTAGAGTGGCTAGTTGGCGTTTAACTAAAGCGAGTTCATCTTTTCGCATCGCGCGTTCCTCCCAAGCTCGTGTGTAGGAGGTTTGGGCCTCAGTAAGCAAACTTGGGGTCTCAATGCGAGGTTCATAAGGTGGCGACTTTTGGATTACCTCGATCAACTTATCGGACGATTCGGCTACTTTTTTTTTCAAGGTCTCTGTACTTTCAAGGGTAGCTGGAAAGTTGTTTGAAAATGCCGCGAAAGTCTGGGTTATTTCGCGTAAAAGTTCGTGTTGTTCTGGGTGTTTATCCCACCAATTTTTTTTCATTTCTTGTTGGCGGTATTGTTCGCATTGCAGAATGCAGGCGGTAACATTTCTTTGGGAGTATTCTAAGGCAGACATTGCCAATTTTCTTTTTTCCTCTCCAATTTTTTCTTGGTTAAGAAGGTCATCGCGTCTTTTATTTAACTCTTCCATTTTCTGTGCGTAAGCTTGAAGGATAATATCTCCTTTAACGCCTTTCTTTAAGGTATATTCTTTGCCAGACGTCAACAAAATGGGCGGGGGAGTGCCTGTGGGGAGTGAGTGCGCAACGTGGGCTATGATAGTTCTCATTCTCACTTGGGCTCTACAGAGCGGCACTGCAGTTTCAAAGCTTTCGGAAATGGCTCCAAAGCGCTGTGCAGGTAAGTTGGAATCTAAAGAATTCATAAAACATCCTCCCTTGTATGTGAAAAATAGGTGCGCCGATCCTCGTTTGGTTCAATAGGTTAACTTACTATGGTGCACTTTCTCAAGCCAAAATTAACTGATCAAAAAATTAGGAATTCAATAGAGGCCCCTCGATAGGCTCAGAAGGTAATATTTTGAGAATCTTTAAAAATTCTATTAAGTCGACAAGATCGAGCTCCAAGGGATCATTTCAGGGACTTTAAGCTAGGCTGAAAAAAAATCGTGCTTATTTCCTGAGCCCTGTTTTAAATTGACAAGGACCTTGAAAATTAGTGGTTTTTGTTCCATACTAGTTCTCACTAGTTTCCGCATTTCCTTTTGGTTGTGAATTTCCAAACTGACACCCACCCGCACCGGGGATGAATGCAATGAGGGTATAAAGGCGTATTATAAGGCGTATTATTGTGAAGCGCAGGCGTTATTATCGATCAGAGTTACAGGCCTTAGATATACCGAGCAAGGCCAACCGTATACTCAATTTGCTGCTCGTGGCTATGTTGTTGATCGTGGTGCGCATCTGGCATTTGGCCTTTATCCAGTACGACGATAAGCTCGAAGAAGCGCGCAAACCGTGTAATAAAGTCTTTGTCGAACCATCCAAGAGGGCTACGATACGCGACCGCTTTAACATCCCCTTGGCGGGAAATAGGGTGCAGTACCAAGTCGCCATAGTCTACGGCCNNACGGCCAGATGCGCGAGGTGCCCTCGGTAATTTGGCAGCGCGATGAAAAAGGCAAGCGCACTAAAAAGTTTTTGCGCCGCGAATATATCGCCAAACTGTCTGGCTTGCTAGCCGACATATTGCATGACGATCCCGAGCGGATTGAAGACCTTATCCATGCCAAAGCCTCCTTCCACAACCACATGCCCTATGTCATTAAGAAAAACCTCACCGAGCAAGAGTACTACCGTCTGAAGATGATCGAAAAAGACTGGGTGGGCATCTCCACGCAGTGCATTCCTAGGCGCTACTATACGCAAGGGCGCGTGGCTGCGGATATCATCGGCTATATGGGAGCGATCAATCGCGCCGAGCACGCTTCGATTATCCAAGAGATGCGCATTCTCGAGCGATATATTAGCCATGAAGAATTGGGCAAGGAACTGCTGTCAGAGGATATGGGCGAACATGCCTTGGGTGCTGGACATAGCAAGGAAATCGCCGCACAGTTTGGCGAAGAGGTCGAAATCCCTCAAGGTATCACCACCTTAGAGCAAGCCAAAAGCCGTTTGCTGGATCTGGAAGAGAAAGCCTATACTATCCAGGATTTTGTGGGCAAAGCCGGCATCGAAGGGATGTTTGAAAAGCAGTTGCGCGGATTCCATGGTAAAAAAAGCTTCTATTCCGATGCGCGCGGCAATTTCTTGCGCCAGCTGCCTGGTGCGCGCGAGCCTCTACCTGGACAGCGCCTCTTGCTGACCCTTTCGGCCGAGCTCCAAGAGTTTTCCGAGCAGTTGCTGGTGCAAAACGAACGGATACGCGAAGCGTATATTTCCAGCAGCGACGGGATGAAGTCCTCTTTGGCTGGCAAACAGCCCTGGATCAAGGGAGGGGCCATTGTAGCCTTAGACCCCAATAATGGCGAAATCATCGCTATGGCTTCTTATCCCCGTATGGACTCCAACGACTTCATAGCTTCGGGAAATCCTGAGATCGACCAGAAGAAGCGCTCGCATATTTCGCGCTGGTTTGAAAGCGAGGCTTATTTAGCGGAAATATGGGATCAGAAGC
>PLSG01000421.1:0-6207 GCA_003164155.1 Parachlamydiaceae bacterium
GCATATTGGCAACATTTAGCTATCATTAAATCGTGTATCTTATGGGCGGTTGCTCCTAAACTCAGTACGCCGGATTTAGGGACAACCGTCAATAAGATGCACGCCATCATTTAGGGTAAAAGGTCTCACCAGCTTGGGCTTTTTGGGCGAGGAGTGCGCAGACTTGAAAACGAGGCCCTAAGGAGATCTCCAAATCCTTTAATACTTTGACGATATGCTCTAGCCCTATTTTATCCGCATAACGCAGCAGGCCGCCATGAAAGGGAGGAAACCCCATCCCCATAATCAAGCTTAAATCCAAGTAGTCTGCTCTGGCGATGATTCTTTCCTGCAAACAGCGCGCGGCTTCGTTGACCATGCTATAAATGAACCGCGGAATAATAGCCTCCACAGGAAGATAAGCTGGGGAATTGCCCAGGGATTTCAAAAACGCATTGATTGCGGGATTTCCCTTTCTCTGCCCATCCCGATAAAGGTAAAAGCCTTTGCCAGTTTTACGTCCATACAGCTGATGCTCGGCCAGCCAGGCTAAGATTTTGGGAGATTTCATTCTTTCCCCGTAAGCTGCCTCGAAAGTCTTAGATACTTTATATGCGACATCGTTGCCCACTTCATCGGACAGTACAAAAGGGCTCATAGGCATCCCAAAAGCTAGCAATGTCTCTTCCAGACACTGCATAGAGTATCCTTCCTCGAGCATGCAAAATGCTTCGTTAGCCCCTTGCATGAATATGCGGTTGACCAAAAAGCCCGGGCAGTCGGCCACCACCAGCGGACACTTGCCCAATTTTTTACAAAATTCCACGGCCGAGGCCAAAGCTTGCGGAGANNTTGCCCGCTACCACTTCAACTAGGGGCATTTTACTGACTGGATTGAAAAAATGCATGCCTATGAAACGCTCGGGATACTTCAAACCTTGACTCAATTCCGCAATGCTCAAGGAAGAAGTATTGGTGACAATCAGGGTATCTGGCCTAACCACAGATTCGATCTCCCTGAATATTTTGATTTTCAAGTCCAAATTTTCCGTAGCGGCTTCAATCACCAGATCGGCATGCTGAAAACCAGAATAGTCGATAGTTCCGCTGATCCGCTCAAAATGCAAGCGGGCCTCCCAAGGCGTGATTTTCTTAGATTTAACCCCTTTGTCAAAGAGGATTTTTGCTCCCCCTATGCCGCTAGAAACCAGATCCCAAGACAGGTCCTTTAGCCGCACACTGACTTGATGGTCGGCCAATAACCAGCTAAGGCTAGATCCCATAGTGCCAGCGCCGATGACTGCCGCGTGGCGGATGGGCCACGGCTTATCGGCCTTAACTAGCAATCCGGGGTCTTTTTTAGCCGCTTCTTGGATGAAGAACAGGCCGATTAGATTTTTCGCATTTACAAAGCCATCCGACATATGCGCGTTAAAGCATTCCGCCTCCTCTTTCAAGCCCTCGGAAAGGGGCAAGGCAAAGGTCTTACGCATCAGTTCCAAGACAATCAAATGCGCCGGATAATGCCCTTTTGTTTTTTCCAAGACGCCCTTTTTGGCCCTTGAAAACACCAAGGCCCGACCAACGGCATTGCCTTCCAAAACTTCTTGAGCAAGCCTTTCTAAGCAACTCTTGCGCCGTCTTTTGTCAATCCCCTCTTTTCCTTGGGCGCTCAAAGCGCGTTTGATAAATGCATCGGTTTTACTGTCTAAGAACTCCTCAGCTACTATGGCATCGGCCAAGCCCATCTTCCAGGCTTTCATTCCCGAGACAGTTTTGCCGCTCAAGACCATTTCCAATGCCTGCCTAAGGCCGACTAAACGGGGCAGGCGCTGCGTGCCTCCCCAACCTGGAAAAATGCCTAGAGTGACTTCTGGTAAGCCCAGCTTGGTTTTGGGATTATCGGTTACCAGCCGATAGGTGCAGCTAAGCGCGCACTCTAAGCCTCCCCCTAAGCAAGCCCCATTGATCACAGCCAATGTGGGAAAGGGCAAGTTCTGCAATTTCTTGAAGACGCGCTGGCCGGTATTGATCAACTTTTGAGAGATCTCTTTGTGATCAAAAGCTTGTTCGAAGATATGCAAATCAGCTCCCGCAATAAAAATGCCTGCCTTAGCGCTGGTCAGCTTCATGAATTTGACGCCAGGCTGCTCTAAAAGAGCATCCAGCAGCGTTTCCAGCTCTTCTAAGACAGCCTGCGAAAACTTGTTGACCTTCTCCCCTGGCAGATCAAATTTTATCTCCGCCAAACCGTCAGCAGATATTTTTAGCTCGAATGCCGCTGTCATGGATCAACCTCCAGTAAACAGGCCTGCCCTTGCCCTCCTCCCACACAGAGAGAAGCCAAACCTAGGCGGACACCTTTACTTTTCAACTTATTTAGCTCCAAGAGCAAGGTGAAAATCATCCGCACGCCTGAAGCCCCAAGCGGGTGTCCTAAAGCGATTGCCCCGCCGTTGACATTCAGCTTATGCCGGTCGATGACTCCAAGCGCCTTATCGCGTTTGAGCGATTTTTTAGCAAATTCATCGGAAGCACATGCTTTCAATACAGCTAAAACCTGTCCGGCAAAAGCTTCATTGATCTCAATCAAATTTATATCTGCGAGGCTCAGCTTTTCGCTTTCCAACAATTTGGCCATGGCATAAACGCGTCCTAGACCCATCCTGCAAGGATCTAAACCCACCTCAGCAGATGCGCGCAGGTAACCCAAAGGGCGCAGCCCCAAGGCCTTAGCTTGGTCCTCGCTCATGACAAACAAGGCCGCTGCGCCATCTGTCACCTGACTCGAATTGCCCGCCGTTACGCTGCCAAACAGCTGGTCAAAGGCCGGCCTGAGCTTTTGAAGAGACTCCATAGTCTGGTTGAAGCGCGGACCATCGTCGATGAGTTGAGTGGCTTTATAATGCAATGGCAAGGGCACTGGCACAATTTCTTCTTTAAATCGCCCATTTTCAATTGCCTTGCAGGCTCTTTTTTGACTTTCCCAGGCGAAAGCATCCTGCTCTTCTCTAGTCACGCCCAGCTCGCGGATGATCAGCTCAGCCGTCTGCCCCATGGTGAGGCCGCACAGCGGATCCAAGAGCTCGGGTATCTGTGGCATGAAGAGCGCAGGTCGGATGGTTAGCAGCATTTTCAAGACAGCCATCCACCCTTTGGCTTTTTTAATGCCCGCAAGGAAATTGCCCATTTGTTTGGGAAAGAGAATGGGCACATTGCTCATGGACTCGACGCCACCGGCTAAAATCACCTGGGCCTGGCCGAGCAAGATCCTGTCGGCCGCAGAAAGGATGGCTTGCATGCCCGAGGCGCAGTTGCGGTTGACCGTATACGCTGGGATATGCACAGGTAATCCGGCTTTGACGGCTATCACTCTGGCTATATTTCCGGCGTGGGCAGGCTGCATGACGTTGCCGATAATGACTTCGTCGATGATTTCAGAATCAAAAGGCGCCCTAGCTATGAGCTCTTTGAGCACATAGACGCCTAAATCGTCTGCCAGAAGATCTCTATACACTCCTCCTGCTTTGCAAAAAGGGGTGCGGATGCCGCTAATAATAGCTACACGAGTTTGACGTGGCTGCTCGCTCATTCTATATCCTCTTGATAAATGGCATCAACTAATGCCAGGTGCCTCTTTTCAACGACATCTCGCACAACCTTCATCGAAGGGGTCAGCTCACCCCTTTCTATAGTGAGTTCATGGGGGATAAAGCGGTAAGCTCGGATTTGCTCCCATTTATTCAAATGAACGTTCACATTCGCGATGAGTTTATCTGTCTCTTGCCGTATGTAAACGCTACTGAGGAAGGCTTCGTCGCTGAGCTGTGTTAAGCCTTGCTGAGTCTTTAAAGCCTTGAGCACCTCAAATTCTGGCACCAAAAGGCAGGAGACGAATTTCCGATTATTGGCGATGACCATAGCCATGGCGATAAAAGGCGCTTGGCATAAGGCCTGCTCGAGGGGAATAGGCGTAATAGTCTCTCCGGTCGAAGTTTTAAAAATCTCTTTGAAGCGACCTGTGATTGACACATAGCCTTCGGGATCTATTGCGCCTATGTCTCCAGTGTGCAGCCATCCTTCAGCATCTAGGGTCAAGGCCGTAGCCTCAGTGTCTTGAAAATAGCCGCGCATCACATTAGATCCGCGCACTAACAGCTCTCCAACGGGTGAAATTTTCACCTCCACATCGCTGCTTAAAGGTAAACCGATAGAGCCTTCTTTGCTTTTCCCCTCTCGGTTGACCGTGACGGGGCAGGCCTCGGTAAGTCCCCACCCCTGGAAAATAGGCAGGCCGATATCGATAAAAAAATGATAGAGATGGAGATCTAAAGGAGCTCCTCCCGTGATGACGATGCGCAAGGCTCCGCCTATAGCTGCGCGCAATTGAGAGTACACCAGGCTTTCAGCTAGGGGCAAAAAAAGTTTCTTCCAAGTGTTTTCGCGCTCTTGCCTAGCTAAATCAAAGGCAAACTGACCGATAGTGCGCTTCAAAAAACTAGCCTGGTGAATATGGGTTACCATCTGGGCATATAGTTTTTCCAATATGCGCGGGACAAGCACCAAGAAGGTGGGATGGATCTCCTGGCAAACCCTGCTGAAATTTTTTGGATCGTTAAAATAATAGATGCCCATGCCCCAATATAGCGCGATCCAGTTCAGGGTGCGTGCATAGACATGCGCCAAGGGCAAGACACTCAAATAGCGGTCGCTATCGGAAATCCCCAAGAGGTCCAAATGGAGCAATGAGGCCAGACTTCCATGCGTATGTTCCACCCCTTTGGGTATGCCTGTGCTGCCGCTAGTGTAGATGATGGTAGCCAGATCGCCCGGCTGCACTTTGTCCAGCAGCGCAGCATAAAGCTCGGGATGAACTTCATCTTCCTTTTGCCCTAGGGCAAGCAGCCGGGAATAGGTCTGTACGCTTTGAGGCCTTTCGCTCACGACCTGCTGGCTGGAGGAGGTGCCGGCCTCTTCTAACGCGATGATATGTGTAAAAAGGGCTCTATTTTTTTCAAGGGCAGTACAATCAGCTAGCTCCTCTACAAAAACTTTTTTGAGCCCTGTCTGAGCTATCTCAAAATCAAAATTGTCGATGGACATGGTGGAAAATAACGGAACAGTCACTCCCCCTCCCAGCATGATGGCCAGATCGACAATAGTCCAAAGAGGAGAGGGCTGGGCTATGATCCCCACTTTTTCTTCTTTTTGCATGCCTAGCTTATGCAAGGCCAGTGTGATGTATTTGACCTCGCCTAAAAACTGGTGTGTAGAATAGCTTAGCCACTTACCGTCGACAAAGGCATTCAAGGCTTTTGGATTGTCATAGGTCGACTCAATGACTTTCAGAGCCTGTCCCATGGTAAAAACCTGCTGCATAACTCACCTTGTTAAAAAAATTCCTTATAACAGCAGCCAGATTTTCTTCCTAGCAAGTTTACCAATCGATGCGAAAAGTCGAGTTGAACTAAATACCCCAATCGCCTACATTAAAATTTTCTATCGTCAAAGTTTTTTTGTGAGGTTTTCGCATGGTGACTCCTAAACATTCCCTTCTTCCAGAAAACTTACTTTTCCGTTCGCATCCCTGGCATGGGCTCTCCATAGGGGAAAGAGCGCCTGAAATAGTAAATTGCTACATCGAGATGGTGCCTACGGACACAGTCAAGTACGAACTAGATAAAACTACGGGCATACTCAAAGTAGACCGGCCTCAAAAATTTTCCAGCATGTGCCCTACCCTTTATGGATTCTTGCCGCAAACTTACTCGGGCAGCCAAACTGCAGACTATTGCATTCAAAAAACCGGGCAGAAACACATTGTAGGTGATGAGGATCCCCTCGACATCTGCGTGCTTACCGAAAAAGTAATCGTCCGGGGAGATTTAATCGTACACGCTTACCCCATTGGAGGATTCCGCTTGCTAGATGGCGATCAAGCCGACGACAAAATCATTGCCGTCATGATGGGAGATTTTGTCTACGAAAAATATAAAGATATTTCAGAGTGCCCCCAAAAGCTAATTGAACGCTTAAGGCACTACTTCCTCACCTATAAGGATACGCCTAATGCTGCTCATCATGGCAAAGTGCAGATTACGCACGTCTATGGCCGCGAAGAAGCCTACGAAGTGATTGCGCTCGGCCGACAAGACTACGCCGGCCTACTTGCCAGATTTCCTTAGTTAGTAATCCAAAAAGAAGATTGCTCTTTTCCGGGAGCCCGCC
>PLSG01000421.1:6223-6486 GCA_003164155.1 Parachlamydiaceae bacterium
CTTTATGTGGACTAAAACGTTTTTTTCTCAATAATATTCCATCTAGTAATTTGTGAGGCCATTTTTCAACGGTGTTTTTAGGCTGATGCCTCTCTTACTGGGTTCAGAAAAAATACAAAATATAATTTTTAATTCAACAACACTGAAGTAAAACCCATTGCGCAGCCCCGGAAGGGCAATCTGTGGGCATATCAGAGAAGGGAAAATGAGACTTTTAGGAAAGACTACTAGCACTTGCGTTAGGATAGAAAATAATGCATCTA
>PLSG01000476.1 GCA_003164155.1 Parachlamydiaceae bacterium
GATGCCACCCCTCCGGGGTTTAGGAAATTCCGCACGCTGTAGGCATGCTATATGATGAATAGTTCAGCACCATTGTCGCCATCTTTTCAATTGCTATGGCAGCAGCAGAGTCTGGCCCACGGCAATTTGATCTTTGGTCAGCTGGTTCAGCTCTTTAATGGCCCTGACGGTAGTCTTATGCTCTATGGCCAATTTGCCCAATGAATCTCCGGGTTTTACCTTATACACTTTTGTCGCCCCGCGCTCTACAGCTTTCTCGAGGTCCTTGTCGGAGATCTTTTCCAGGCCTTTGTCGGCGGCCTGGGAGCTTTTTCTGTCAGAAACAAAAGCATCTTTTACCAGCAGAGCTTCGGTCAAGGCATGTATGGCGGACTCCACGCTGGCCATATTTTGGGCATGGGCTTCGGCCACCTTTTCCACGCGACGCATCTTCTCCTCATACTGAGCCAAGACAGCGCTGGAATCGTTAGCATGATTTTTCAGCTGTCGGATATCAGCGGTCAAGCCCTTAAGCGAAGTTTCGATGCTCCCCATGCGCATTTCTAAGGACGCTGCGCTGCTTTTCAAAGAGTCCTTGTTGGCGTCTTGGCAGTCAGATAAGCTTTGATGCAGCGTCTCGATGGTAGAATCTAAAGTATGAAATTTCTCTTCGAAAATGCGGATTTCGGCTTCATGGTTTCTGAATCCATGTTTAAGTTCTTCAATGTTGTCGCGCGATTCGCGCAGCAAAATCGTGTTTTCATCGTCATATCCCCCACGATATTTTTGAGGGGCAGCGTCTAGCGATGATGCCAGAAATAGCACAGCTAAAGACCAGGAAAATAAGTTGAGCATAATAATAATATGTGGTGATTGCGTAACTGGTCAGATCCCCCGCGCGGGGGATCTGACCTAAAATTTCTAGATAGCGCACGTGTGTCTACAAGCTTTGGCACTTTACAGATTGGGAAAGTTAGCTTTTATACTACATTTTGTGAGATTCCCCCGGTGCCTCCGGAAGGATCTGACCGGTTAGGTTAGCGTTGGTAGACCTTGAATTCTACCCGGCGATTTACTCCCCAAGATTCTTCATCGTGCCCAAAAACCAAAGGTCTTTCCTTGCCGTAAGAGATGGTGAACACATTGTCTGGGCTGACGCCTTCTTGAATGAGCAGATTGCGCACAGTATTGCTTCTTCTTGCACCGAGCGCCAAGTTATAGGCATCGGGACCCCTCTCATCTGCATGCCCTTCGGCAAAGATGTAAATATCGCCATGCTGGCGCATGTAGTCGGCAATCGCCTTGATGATCGCCAAGTTCTCCTGCCCCTTAATCAGATTGCTGTTGTACTCAAAACGGATATTTTGAAACACCTTAGCTAACTGAGGTATGGTCATAGGATCGCGAAATGCATCGATATTGGGTATGCTGCTACCGGCTTCTCCGGGCGTTTCTCGCGGTTGAGGCACCATGTCGCCCATAGCCACGACGTCGCGGCCATTTTCATCCTGCAAAGGAACAAACTCATTTTCTTGCACTTGCGGCACAGCTTGTGCAGTCGTAGGATACTGGAACTGATTTTGCTGCTCCAACGGCTCGTCGACAACGCAAAAGTCCGCTCTATCTTGAATCTGACGCGAGTCGCCGTGCTTGCCGCCCAGTGCTGAAACGCCCCGTCCCACATAGCGTCCCGAAGTTTTGGTATCTTCCCATACATCGCTTGGGCCGCGCGTACATCCCACTGTATAGCAGACCGACAAGAGCATTGCCGAACAGCCTAAAATTTTAATCGCCTTCATAACCCCTCATCTCATTACGTTTAATTTTTGAAAATATATTTGCCTTGCATATTAACACAACCAGGTCAATAAATCGCAATGATTAACGCGGCTCCCATGCAGGAAAGCGCTTTTCGCCTGACCCTGAGCTAATTTTGACCGAATCGGGCTGATTCAAATTGACCAAATAAAGTTCGCTGTAGTCGGCTCCTGAAGAGTTGAAGATGATGTGCAAGCTATTGGGCGCCCAGGTGGGATTTTCTTTATGCCCTTGACCTTGAGTGAGTTGCCGCTCCTCTTTGGTATTGAAATCGTAGATCCAGATTTGCCTGATGCCATTGGTCATAGCACAATAGGCTAACTTACTTCCATCGGGAGACCAAGCCGGTGCAGTGCTTTCTTTGCTGCGCTTAGTCAGCAATTTGGCCTGCAGCTCATTTAGCTTGGCGGCCTCGCCCTCGGGAACATCGAGCACATACACGCGCGCNNTCCTTATTAGACACAAAGGCCAAGCGCCGCCCATCAGGGCTAAATGCCGGCGATCCCTGAGTTGCCTGACGGGCCGTAAAGATCTGCTGAGGCTTGTCTTTGGCACCTTCTTCGGGACTGAAATTTTGAATGAACAAATCGGGATTGCCAGTCACATCGCTGATAAAGGCGACCTTATTGCGCTGGCGCGATACGGCCGGCATCAACTGATTGCCGCGCAACGACGTCAAGCGCCGCCCTTCCCCATCTTTCAAGGTAGCCAAGAAAATTTTGGGCTGGCTGGTGCGGTAGGAAATATAGCAGAAGCTGCCACTGGCATATCCGGGCTTGGGCGGCACATAGGTAGGCATTACGCAGTAGCTGTTTTCGTGAGTTACCTGCCGGGCATTTGCTCCGTCATAGTCCGCTTCCCACACCTCTGAAATCCACTTAGAGGCATTGGCCTTATCCTTTTTAGTCCGCACCGTATACAAAAAGCGCGTACTGGCGATCCCCGACTGACCAAACATGGCCTTGTACAACACATCGGACAGTTTATGGATCAACCTTCGGTCTTCGCTGAGCGTTCCGGTCAAAGGAATCTCCTCAGAGGCTTGAAGGGCATTAGTATTGACTGACAAGACATGCACGCTGAGCTTTTGCTGCACGATGCGCGCTTGCACCACATAAAGCACATTCAAGGCCTTCCAGGCCGACATACTGGCAGGGTGTTCAAAAGCTATCTTTGCGGCTAAGGCCTCTTTTTGCTTCGAATCATCCACCAGCTGCGTCATCCCATTGTGATCCAAATCAAAGCTAAGCACGGCCTGCAATTGCTCGAGATACTGTGCAGTGAAGCCGGATTGNNGCAGAGTGCATAGTGCATATGCACAGCATTAATGCGGTGGTCAAAAATTTTATTTTTTTCATATCTTCTTATATATCATTACTTAAACGAATTTCAAATGTGTTCACAGGTTTATCTTCAAAGTTCTCGCCAAAAGGGGGAAAAAGGATGGCGGGCAGCGCTTTCTCCACATACTTCCTATTATTTTGGTTCTCAGCGCTCACAATCACCACCTTGGAGACCTTGCCCGAGCGCTCCAAAGTTAAGCGGATCACCACATCTCCCATCTCTGGCAAACGCAGCAGCCGCTTCAGCCTCCCCACTAATTCTTCTACATAGCCAGCTTCCCGAGGAGTGATGTACGCCGCTCCTCCCGAGGGGAGCGCATCGACATGCAGCCGCTCGATTGATGATGGCAAAGCAGCTAAAGCAGAACTCGAGCTAAAGTTATGATAGCTTTTGTCGATTTTTGCAATACTTTCTTTCGCTCTGTTCAAAAGCGCCTGCTGTTTTTCTTTGGCCACCTTCAAAGCCTCGGCCTCCTCCTTCTCCTGTTTGCGGCGGGCGGCTACTTTTGCCGCTTCCCGGATAGCCTCTTTAGCT
>PLSG01000172.1 GCA_003164155.1 Parachlamydiaceae bacterium
GGCTGTTATGAGAAAGGCCTTCAGCCTTTTAGGACAGCATGAAATCTACTTATATGCTTATCGTATGCATAAAAGCTACAAATTATGTCCTAAAAGGCTGAAGGCCTTTCTCATAATAGCCTAGGGCATCGCCCTAGGTAAATCAGATAAAAGTTCCGCACGCTGAAAGCGTGCTGTATGGTGAATAAGACTGCGATGTTTGCATGACATGACTCCTAGAAAGTTTTCGCGCGGGCCAAATCAGTAAATTCTATCTTGACAGTGTACTAGTCCGAACCCTTCGGTGCAATCCCTATATCAAATCCACAACTACAACTTTAAAATGCGCTGGGCATTTTTATAGCAAATTTTTTCGCGCACTTCTGCAGAGACCGGAGCCTTTTCAATAAATTGGGCGGCTATTTCTGTCGATTCATAAGGGTAATCTACTGAAAACATCACATTTTCTTCACCCAGCTCTGTCAGGGCACATAACAGGGGACCATTCGCACACACACCGGATGTTGTGACATAAATACTTTCTTTGATGTATTGTGAAGGCAATTTCTTGAGCTTTTTATTCTGCTGCATGATATTCCAACAGCTATCAAAGCGCCATAGCATATAAGGCAAAGACTCTCCCATATGGCCAAGGATGAGCTTAACTTTGGGAAAGCGATCGAATAAGCCGCTGAAAACCAAGCGCAGGGCGTGCGTACCCGTTTCCACCATCCATCCCCACAGGGCCCCATCGAGCTCCCCATGCCCATTATAATTTTGAGGCATCTTGTAGGAATTTCCGGGATGTAAGTAAATGGGCACTTCAAGTTCTTCAACTTTCTCCCAGAAAGGATAATACATCTCTTCATCGAGATATCTACCATGGGTTTGGCCATTGATTAGCGCCCCGACAAAGTTATAGTCGCGCACGCACCGTTCGAGTTCATCGGCGGCCACATGGGCATCTTGTAGAGCCAGATGTGCAAAACCTCTAAAACGCGCCGGATATTTAGCTATTTTTTCGGCAAGCACACCATTGACTTTTTGCGCCAGAGCGGCAGCCACCACGCTATCTGATTCTCTTTGTACTCCAGGAGCGGTAAGTGAAAGTACAGCGATTTCTATGTCAGCCTTATCCATCTCATCAAGGCGGATTCGCTCAAAATCTGAGAGCCGCGCCATAAAATCACCCGTACGCCCTTTATCCATGGCTTTGAAATCTTCCTGGGTATACGTGAGGAAGTCGTTTGTGATAAAATGTTCTTCGAGTGCTATTTTTTTCATATGCCTGCCTTTTAAAATTAAGATTTGGACCCTTCCTGATCTTATAAATATTTCTTTAAAACTAGCAATACTTATTTGCACCTACACGCTTAACAAATTGGCCGCAAAAGAACGCAAAGAACACGAAAAAAATAAGGTCTTGTTCACCTTAACCATTTCTCCTATCCTTCCCATCTTTTCCTATCTTTCTCATCCTGAAAATTTTACAGGATAGGCAGGATAAAAGAAGATGGGAAGGATGGGAAATATAGCTTTTTGTGTTCTTTGCGTCTTTTGGCGGCCAATTTGTTAAACAAGCATGTTGCTTGAGCTTAGAGACTTGCAGATAAGGGTTGGTCTTGGGGATAAAACAGATACTCATTGACGTCATAGCGTCCATCAAACAAGGAAAATTGTCTGAGTTCAGCCTCTGACAAATCGGAATTGAAATGCAAGATGCGGCCCAACTCCACATCGTTGCATACAAATTGGTCGATGCCCCTATTGCGGGCATTCGCGGAAAAAGCCATGAATTCCCAGCCATCTTTGCCATCGCTAAAGCTCAAATCTTTGATAGCTTCGGTTTTTATCACATAAGCCCCACTTACACACGCCACTTTAAAGGTCCCTTTCGTTGCGCATCTGGCAATAGGCGCATAATCTGGATGATCCTTATAAAAGCCGTTTTCGGTAGCATCAGCCCAAAAATTGCGCCAAGGAGTGGCTTCATGGGGCAGAGGCAAGAGCAGAGGGGCAATGATCGCCTTATCTTGGTTGACGAGGTGTTTTAAAGCTATCGGTGCTAAGAAGACATCAGATTCGACGATCAGGCAATAGTCTGCCTTCACTGCCTGAGCTTGGCTCAAATAACTATTCTTTATCTCGGCGAAGTGCTTAAATCGTTGGGCATCATGGGCAAAGTCCGTGGCCAGCTGATGATCGACCAAAGCAATCTGAGAGTAGAGATTCTTATGCTTTTCAATCCAATCCGTTACCACGGCTTTAACTGCTGGGTTTTGGTTATACAGATCAATCTGCAAATCTATGAGGTGTTTATCATAGCCCAGATTTGCAATGGATTTTAAGAAGTCGGGGATTAACTTGTCGTCATTTTTGATAATTACTCCGGCAAAAATCTTTTTCTGTGGATTAGGTAGAGAGTCAGCTTTGTCTTTGAGCCAGGAAAATAGATCTGTTTGTTTGGGACTTAGCTTGTTTAGGGTTGCCATAGCTTCAGGGTAGTAAAATTGCAACAATGCGCGGTTTATGTAGATCTCTTCGGCATAATTTTCATCCGCAGATCGCACATTATAATTACTTTTTGCTCTGAAATGGAACGAAGCAGGCTTGATCTTATTTTTTTCATAATACCAGTTGCGGAGCGAAGAAAACTCTACATACTCATAGGCAATAGGCCGGATCTTTCTTGTTTGAAAAAATAACCCGATCAATACATCATCGGGAAGCTCTGTATTGTATTTGAAGATCTCCTCTTTTTCTTCCACCAGTCTCTCAGCTAAATCCCTAGAGAGGATCATGCCGCATCCGGAACCAAAGACAATCTTACCAAACTTTGGATGCCACTCTGCTGGCGTATAGCGGACAAAAGCGCTATAGCAATTGGTGCGCGGCAAGGTCTTCAAAAAGGCTAACAGCTGGGGAAAGACATAAAAGGACGACAAATTTGTTCTGATCACATAATCAAACTCTTTAAGCCGCGGCATGAGCGCTTCGATCGATAAAACCGTCTTATTCACAATCCCGGGGATGTAGCTTTCGGCTGTTTTGACAGTGAGGTTGGAGTCTTGAATTTCATAAGGGGTCTCTAAATCGGGATTTCCGCGGATGAAATAGACTTCAAAATGTTCAGGATCGCTCAGCATATAAGATCTCCAAATTTTTTGAAGCTCTATGTAGGCGGGGTTTCCATCCGAAGCGATGATGAGCACCAAGGTTTTCAACTCTTTGGGACTTGCAGGAGAGATAAGCTCGTCCTGAATGCCAAAGGCAAGAACGGTCTTTATGCACAGAAAAAATAGGGCACACAGAAACAAGGATTTCCGTATAAAATCCATGCGTATTTACCAACCTTCAATAGTGCAAAAGTTTAGATACCCCCCGGAGGAGCCGTGGGGGTATCTGAACTTATACTCAGTCTCGATATTTCATTAAGAACTAAACCTAGCGTTTAGCACTTTAGCACACAAGGCCTTTTCAGTACTTCTTAAGATAGAATCATCCATGCCTATCCGCTTTGAACAGGTTGATCTGTTCCTCAGCCTGCAAGGCTGCCAGAAGAGGTAGCAAAGCGAAAACCTATTGTCCCGCCCACTAATGGATGTGATTCTGCTATCCCTTCTGGCAGCCCTACAGGCTGCGAAAATCCCACTACCCTTACCCAGGGCGTTGCCCTGGGCTGTTGCACTGCCAACCCTTCAGGCTGAGGAACAGATCAACCTGTGTCAACCAGATAGGCATGGAATCATCTTCGTCGCAAAACGCATGAATCCGTTAGGAACCCAGAGTATTCTGATGCTCTGGGTCGACTTTAATCGGCGTCTTTCCTATCCAGCAGCTTCCTCTATGACAACCCCTGCACTGGCATAACCAACTACCGTGTCGACAAGGATATCTGAAGATGCTGAAAACACCAGTAGAAGACGAGTTTGGGGCGTTACTGGTATACTTAAACCGGTAAGTATGCCGCTGCTAATGGCGCCTATGGCGCCTACTGAGATTGAACCTGTAAGCGTGGGCAATAGGGTGACTGCAGTTCCGGCCACAGGACTAAATGTATTATCCGGCGTAGTGGACGAGTATAGCTGAGCCGTAATCGTCACGGTGGAGCCTCCAAGAGCCAGCGCCGTTGCGACACTGAAATAAGCTGAAATAGAGGTAATAGAGCCTTCGCGGGGCACCGAAAAGGCATAATTGAGGTTGGTAGCAGCAGCCCCGGTAAGGTCTATGGTGGCCCCCAGGTCAGCGGTATCTGGTGCGGAACTGCCAAAACCCACAAAAGAAGGAATTCCAGCCAATCCACCGGCAATGGTTGTCATCGCAACTGGCAATCCCGAGGCATAAGGAATAATAGCACCACCACCCGCAACGCCTGTCGCGCCAGTTGAACCGGTCGCGCCTGTAATTCCCGTAACTCCGGTTGCCCCCGTGGCGCCGGTCGCACCTGTAACTCCCGTGGCGCCGGTTGCGCCGGTGGCCCCTGTAGCGCCTGTTGCGCCAGTGGCCCCTGTAGCGCCGGTTGCCCCTGTTGCGCCGGTTGCGCCAGTGGCCCCTGTAGAGCCTGTTGCACCTGTAGAGCCTGTTGCGCCTGTAGAGCCTGTAGCGCCGGTGGCACCTGTAGCGCCGGTGGCACCTGTTAGACCGCCTCCCGCTCCAGTGGCACCTGTAGCACCTGTAGCACC
>PLSG01000201.1 GCA_003164155.1 Parachlamydiaceae bacterium
ATGAAAAAAAGGAGAATAGAATTCACCTTTAATTGCACATTAAATACCTTTATAAATAAAAAACACAGCTAAGATGATAAATCTTGAAACGGGCGCTAATCCTAATATATGCTCTAATGGAGAAATATACCCGATTTTACCAATCGTAGCTTGCTAACTCAAGCAGACATCGCGTTAAGCAGCGATAAATTCCTCCCCTTCCTGCTACTGCTTCTCGAATCCAGTGCGCATATAGGCAACCCCTCTTTAGAAGCTAGGGCTATCGAATTTCTTATACTCTGTCAAAAAGAAAACCCAGATCTCTTTGGCGTGCTTTGGAAAGAAAAAAGCCTTCCTCTGATGCTTTTTAGCTTGATCAAGCACCATAAAACCAACCCTAAACATGCTTACTTGAAATTGATAGTCGAAAATAGCGATTTTTCGGAGATCTGCAGGCAGCATTCTTTGCGTCCGTTGATTAGAGATTTGTTGAGTGCCCCCATCGCGTCATGTGACGAAAGTTTACTTCACACCGCTGAAGCTTTGAAGGCTATTTTAGAGAAACACACTAAATAGGAAAGATAAAAAACGGTTGTGAGAAGAAGGATTAAACTTAAGGATTGCATTTTCAGCTTTAAGTCCATTTTAGCATTGACACATATGCGAGAGCTTTGTTAGCATTTGAGCAAAGATAAGCCAAATACATTTATTAAACGATCAATAACACATCTAAAAGCATCAAAATAGAATAACAAAAAACTCATGTTATGGCATCATCATTATATTCCTCTTCGACAAAAACTGTCTTTATAGAAACATCTTTAATATTATCATCGCCTATGGCTGTGCCAAGTGCAATTGCAAAAAACAATACTTCGATGCCTGCTGGGACATGGATTGAAAAGCTCATCGTTAGGGAAATACATGTGGACAATAAGGCATTATCTTCTGCATGCATAGACATTATCAGGCATATCTGGGAAGGTCATTTAAAAGAAGTACAGGATATGTTAAGTAAAAACCCTGAATTGTTGAATTTGCGCATTGAAGAGGGAAGTGTTTGGCAATATTTTAATCCTTCAGATCTTAATGATATCCACGAAGTGTCGAGAACAAGCCGTGACTTAGAAAAATGGAACTTGCAGCATTTGGCATGTTACAAAAAACATGTTAAAATTGCTGCGCATCTTCACACTTTGCAACCCCATCTATTTTTTGACTTACCTGCAAAATCGCTGTTTCACACACCCTCATCTGCAGCATGCCAGATTGCTAAAGATGTGAGTGAAGAAGGTCATGCATTTTTTTCTGATTTGTTACACACTGATACATTCGATAGCGTTCTTTTTAACCCCACATGCAGCCTTACGCATTTAATGGCTTGTGAAGGCAATACGCGAAACGTAGACCTCATCTTTCAAAGATTTTTTGCACCTTATACCAGTGCTGTTAAAAATTTTCTTAATGATGATGTCACAGGTTATCCAAAACCTCTCGCAGAACTAGTTTGCAATTACCTACCGCTTGATGGATGTATAGCATTGCAGGAAAAAATTAATTCCCTATGCCTTCCAAGGCAATCTCTTGCTTCATCGGACACTTTTCATAGACTCTTAAGCGCCGCCAGATGCTGCCAGGACACTGAACAAAGAATTTCTATGACGCGTTTTCTTCTTCAAGCTGGTGCAGATCCAGACCTCACGGTTGAGGTGGAGGTGGAATATACTGCAAAGCCAAACTTAAGCAAATTTGCGAAAATTAGTGTTTCCATTCGATATATGCATGCTTTAATGTTAAATAATGGTGGACATGATAGTGCCACTCAAGACATGCATAGAAAAAATGATGTAGAATTCACACAAATTTTGAATGAATGTGGGAAGGCTATTCCCAGTCCAAGCTCAGTAACTGCAGAAGAGGCTTATAAAATTTTTCGGGCAAAAAAAGATCACCAACGTTGCCTCATCCAATAGTTTAAGCGCCTTTGAGCAGGCCGCGCATGAGCGGCAGGTTAAAGCACTGCACGGCTTCAGTTAAAATATACTTGGCTTCGGAATGGAAAACGCGAAAAGCTTCATCCAGAGAAGGAAAATGAGCCTCCTCTTTCTCTGTCAGCAGCATGTGTGGCAGACGCTGCAGTTGGGCCAGCAGGCTTTCAATCAGCATACGGCATTCGTCTAGGGAGATGTGCATAGGGCGGTTGTTCCGCTTTTCTGCAATTAGCGCGCGCAGCAGCCCCAATTCTTTGGCTATTTCACGCACGCCCCTCAGTACAGGGAGATGCAGGGTATAAGGGAAAAGAGGATGATTTGCGGCAAACCAGGTTTCGGCAAGCAGTCCAGGAGCCTTGCCGCTCCATTGCTTTAAAAAAATTCTTAATGAACAACATCTAGATACCGAGATAGTATCCAAAGCCCGGTAGGGCGATTGAAAAGATGCGACACGTTATAGGCTAAACTTCGCTCTTTTTACCGAAGAAACTAAATTTTCCATTTTGGATAAAGAGAGAAACAGTTGGATCTTTTCGGAATTGGCGAGGATCGCCCATCTTAGATATTTCTTGATAAGCAGCGTTTATCAAACCGGATAAACTAAGATCCTTTTGAAATGGAATAGCCATAGAACCGTTTGAACGGTCAAATTGTTCAAAAGTTTACGAAATAAAAATTTAAAACTCTAGGTAAAAAAGCTCAGCAGTAACCGCTTGACATCCAATAGTAATTTCATTAAAGTCTTTGCCTACGTCAGATTTTCTGAAAATTTAGAGCTTTTGCTTTTATATATTGGTTCTTTTAAATATTTTTTTTACAGTATTCAAGAAATTTAGGATCCCAGATGCAGCCAATCGAATTATTCCAAAGGATTTCCCCTTCATTTTGTTTGTCAGAAAGAAATTCACTCACACAAACTATTGAATGTTATGCCAAAAGCCCATTTTCAAGCCCTTCTCATTTGTTGTATCGCATTTTGAATGCTGTAAAGCATGCCCTTAGTTACCTGGGATTGGGCGTTTCAGATTGGCAAAAAACCAGCAAACTGCTTCAGGCTAAACTACGCGTTTTACCCTGCACTAGTTTTCAGGCTGAGCAATTGCTTTCTCAGGCAGAAGGAATCTTAAAATTGCTCGTGCAATCGGGTAGGTTGCCACAGCAAGCACCGGTATCCTTGGCCTCTGCAACCAAGACTGTAAATTCGCAAACTCAGCAGAGCACAACTGTTTCTAAGGCAAATGCATGCGTGGGAGCACAATTTTCTATGCCGAATAAGAAATCGATTGCACCCAAGCTGTTAGCCTGTGCGCCAGCAAAGGAGAAAACTGTTCAACGGATTACCCTCCAGACCTTGACCAAAGTTTTACAAACTCGTATAGCGAGCTATTTAGAGTTGAACGATTTGATATCTATTGGACTTGTTGACCGAAAGAAAATACTACCTTCTCTCATCGATTTCTTGGCGATTCACAGAAATAGCCTTTGGGGTAAAATTCACGAAATTGCGCGGCCTGATCAAAGCAGCACATTGCTTAAATATGCGAAATTGCAAAAGGAAGTAAAAAATGATTTGGATTGTGTGCATGCACATATATGGAGAAATCCGTGCACCGAATTTCGATGTTGGATCAAGTAAGAATGTTGCGTATACTCTTGCTAAAGCTTGACCTGCGATATTCTGACGAAACCACAGAAAACGTCTCTGATTCTAGTATTGCCATCGAAGTGAACAAAGGGCTAAACACCTGTAAAACTCTTCAAGAAGGTGAAACGATCATTGCGCAAAGAGCTGACATCACACCGGCAGCTTTTTTGTTGCGCTTGCAGATTGCCAAAATTGAGAGGCGATTAACTCTCATCAAGGTAGAGATAATCATGAATAATTGGCTTACATCTGTGCCTGAATCCATAAATTTATTAGTCAATCTTAGAGAGCTAACTCTCGAAACCAATTCACTGAAGACTTTGCCAGATATGAGCCAGAATGCCCACCTAAAGCATTTAAAATTTGAATTAAATGACCTAACTCAATTAGAACCAGCTTCTATAGCTTGTATAGAGCGCTTAAAGCAAACACAGGAAGACTTTTTAATTGCATTCAAAACACCATATATGCGTACCTATATGAATACATACAGTCGTGGGTGTAACCCGGTATTATGGGACAGTCCAGCTGAATTTGATGATGAAATTCAAATAGATCCAACTCGGATAGCGTATCTAAACAGCTTCAATCCGAGGGGCATTTTCCCTGAAAGACGATACCACTGAATGTAGCTCGGTATTCCGTTTTCCTTTTTACATTCTTCTTTGGTTTTTTATGGGCCGGATCTATTGCCAGTTTCATTAATTCCCGAAGAAGATGGTAAGGATGAATAGCTAGAGGTCGCAGGTGTTGAAGCAAGCGATCCTGGAAGAACAGAGGAAGCTGAGGTGGGAAGAATAGAGGCTTCCTGTATAGCTTCCTTCAAATGATTAACGGCGTGTCTGATTTGGAGAGCAAAGTTATCTATCTGAAACTGGATTTTACTTGCACTTGCTTCTTTGTTTTCATAAGAATTTTTTAAATTATTGAATCCGCTTTCTGTCTGAGCTAATAAAGTTTCAAGGCGGCCCAATTTCTCCTTGATGGTTTGGATTTCTTCAGAAGTCGCATTACCTTTTTGGATTATATCGAGAAAATAGCGACAGTTATTGATGATTTCATATCTAATGGATAGTATTCCCACCGCGGTATTATCTACAGAACCCCCGTATCGTTTTCTAGAAAAGAATTCCACCAGCCAAGTCGCTGTAGAGCCCATTTTTCCTACGCTCTGGCGGACTGTAGGGCTTAGGCTTGGAACAAGCCGACTTCCCTTATCTTGAGAGAACTCAAATAGAACCTTCCCTGTGGTTGGAGTAATAGCTACTACGGAGTCTAATGATCTGTGCATGGCTTCAAATAACCGATTGATGTGCGCTTTTCGGGTTCCAATTTCCCTAACGCCTAATTCAATGAATGCCTCTTCTTCGATCTTTCTTTCCAATTCCTCGGTTGGAGAGGAGGAAGAACTAGGTAGTAATCTTCCCAGACTTAAATCTTCCGTGCTGTTGGAAGTTGATGAAGTGGGTGATGGGATGGAGGCGAGCGAAGATGATAAAGATAGCGATGGGGTTAATGGCGAAGAAGGGGGCGATGGGGGTGGCGTTGGAAGGGGCGATGTGGATGGACTGGTCGATGGAGAGGGAGATCTTGCTATAGGCAGGCTGTTAGAAAGCGTATTTAGTATTCTGTTCAACATCTCATCCGTTTTTTCGATTTCCGGACCGACTTCTTGTTCAAATTGGCTGATAGGAATTGAAAATCTAACTTTTTTATCTCCCAATTCCTCATAAGTTTCCACTAAGTTGCTAAGTCCCTGTTTGACGCGAATATAATCGTTTTTAAGTTGGTTTACATGCATCTCTAATTCCATGAGGTCTGTAGGGCTTGCGCCTGTTAAATTAGAAGAGCTGGAAGGGGTTATGACTGGTGGAGATGAGGAAGAGGGGGACTCTATTGATGAGGAGACTTTAGAAGAAGATCCCTCTGATGTTAAAGGGGGCGTTGGCGTTTGTCTAGGAGAACCTGTAGAGAGCATTGGCTCTGCCAGTTCTTGACATCTCTTTAACGCTTTCATCGTTCTGTCTCGAATGGCATCGATTCCTAAAGCCGTTTTATCAAGGCTATCTCCATTCCAAATTCGGGAGGCAAATTCGAGCGAGACTTTTTTGGTAACGGATGTAGCGACTTCAGTGGCGGCTTCTGAAAGAGGGGCTCCAAGAGATTCCTTGAGTTGATTCTGTATGGACTCTTTGAATGCGTTTTTTACTGCTAGGGAAGCTTTCCCCCAAGCGGAATCTTCTTTGAGAGAGCCTACATAAGTTAAAATATTCATCGTGTTTTCTATTTTTTTTTGTGTCCCTGGTGACACTGAAGGCAGCAGTTTTCCATCGGACGATACGGATACTTTTTTAAATTTTTTTGTAAATTCGCCAGAGTCCAAAATACCATATCTATCTCTTCTAAATTCTGGCACGTGGTTTCCGTGTTCCAGTTAATAGGCGACTCCGGTGATGTAGAAGATATTGAAGATGTTGACATAAAGACTCCTAGTTTATAACAATATACTGTGTTCAGTATATTAATAATTATATTACTAAGTGTGATAATCTAGAATGGGTATTTTGTTGTGGTTTAGTTATTGTGGTAGTATTTCATTGTTTTATGAAGAAAAGATAGGAAGTGACGTAACAGGGGGCACGAAATTTTGCTGGAAGGTGAAATTGGAAGCGATAGACCCTTTTATTGGCATGGTTCAAAATAGGGTAACGCTTAGGAAAAGAATGGCCGCAAAAGAACACAAAGAACACAAAAGAAGAAAAGGAGAGTAATAACTCTCTCTGAATGAGTGAACACATCCAAAAAACAGGCCTTATTCACCTTCCTTTTTGCGTTCTTTGTGTTCTTTTGCGGCCATTCCTTTGGATTTGAGTGTTACCCGTAATGCTTTTTCCTGATTTTTTCAAAGATTTTCTATGAAACTGGAATAATGCGAGCTGTTGACGATGAATCGAAATTGTGGTATCAGTGCTTAAAAGTCCTTAAAAACAGATAAGTGCAAAATGTCCGACTTAGCCCTCCCTTCAAAATACGTGCCATTGCAGCTGCTTTACGAGGACCGGCATACGATCATGTATCGCGCGCAAGATAGCAGCGTAGGAAGGTCTGTGATCCTTAAAGCCCTCAAAGATGAGCACCCGGCAGAGGCGCTTGTAGAAAAACTCAAGCGCGAATATGCGATGCTATCTAAGATTAAGTCGGAGGGTGTGTTAGTTCCGCTTGGCATGGAAACCCTTTCAGGGGAAAGGCAGGCGATAGTTTTTGAGGATTTTGAAGGACATCTTTTAAGTGAATTGATTCAATCGCAAAAAATGGATCTGCGTACGTTTTTAAATATCTCCATAGCCTTAGCTGAAGGGCTTGTAGAAATTCACCGCCAGCATATCATCCACAAAGACCTTAAGCCCTCCAACATCCTGGTCAATTTAGCTAAGGATAAGATCAAAATCTGCACTTTTGATAGCGCCACCACGCTTTCCAGAGAAATCAATGACGTGTTTTCTCAAGCGCTCCTTCAAAACACGCTGGCTTATATATCGCCAGAGCAAACCGGCTGTATCAATAGGGCCATGGATTGTCGCACGGATATCTACTCCCTAGGCGTGGTGATGTATGAAATGCTCACTTGGCAATGCCCCTTTCAAGCTGATGACCCTTTGCTGCTCATTCGTCAGCATATTGCCCAAGAGCCACTTGCCCCGTGTGATCTCAACTTGGCTGTTCCCCTGGTGATTTCAAATATCATTTTAAAATGCTTGGCCAAAGCAGCTGAAAATCGCTACTGTAGCGGCTATGGAGTGAAGTCCGACTTAATCCAATGCCGTGAATTGTTGCGGGCCAAGGGGATGATTCCGCATTTTCCCATCGGCATGTGCGATATGCCCACGCAATTTCAAATCCCACAAAAGCCTTATGGCCGGGAAGAGGAAATGGCAATCCTTTTGCAGGCATTTCAACGCAGCGCCCCTGCTTTAAGCGCAGCCGTTTTAGTCACAGGTAAAGAAGGCATAGGAAAATCGACGCTCATCAAGGAATTGCAAAAATACGTCGTCGAGAGCAATGGCTATTTCATCTTTGGAAAATGTGATCCACTAAAAAAAAATGCGATCTATAGCGCATTTCTCCAAGCCTTTGAAAACCTCGTGCTGCAGCTGCTCTTCCAAAATGCAGTGGATCAGGCCAAATGGCGTCAGAAAATTTTAAAAGCCGTCGGCGCCCATGCACAGTTGATGATCGAGTTAATCCCTGCGCTTGTGCAGCTCATCGGCCCCCAACCACCAGTGGCTGAGCTGGACTTCCCAGAAGAGGGTGATTGCTTCCAACAAACCTTTCTCAATTTTATCGAAGCATTTTTAGATGCCACCCATCCCTTGGTGATAGCGCTTGACGACCTGCAGTGGGTTGACGAGGCGTCTTTGAAGTTGATCTATAGGTTGATGAGCGACCCCTTGTATGGCCATCTTTTGTTGATGGGCACTTATCTCCAAGTTGCAGACCAAACGCACGGCGCATTGGAAAATATGCTGGCGATGCTGAGAAAAGGGGGCAAAAAAATCGACGTCTTGGAGATCAAACCCATAGATCTGCCTTCCATCAAAGCCCTGATTGGCGATATTTTGTGCCAAGATCACGAGGATATCGAGGAATTAGCCCGTTTAGTCGCCCAAAAAACGCAGGGTAATCCCTTTTTTATCATGCAGTTTATCAAGACGCTGC
>PLSG01000004.1 GCA_003164155.1 Parachlamydiaceae bacterium
ACCTCGGTATAAGGTTAATCAAATTTGATTTTAAGATAGCTGCATTTAAATGTAAATATTTATTTGTTTTAAGTTTTATCAGAAGTTTGTATAATCAATTTTATAAACCTTTTATGAAAATGGGTGGTTTATGGAAAAAGGTGAAAGCTTTTCTTGGAAAGATTTTAACATATTAAGTATAAATAAAGACTATCTTTACATGAAATTAAAAAAAATAGGGGAAATCGAAAATCTTATAGAGGAAATTGATGAACTATTTTCTGAATATTACCAAATTGGGAAAGCGTATGAAATTGGGAAAGCATATGAAAACCTCCAAGCATATGATAAAGCCATTTACTATTTTGCAATAGATGCCAAATCTGGTTTAGACTCAGCTCAATACAGGCTCGCTTATTTATTAAAAAATACACAAGGATTTGAGAGATTTCATCATGTCAGTTACTATTATTGCAAAATATCAGCTCTCAAAGGAAATATACAATCCCTATCTTTGTTAGGGAAATTTTTTTCTGAAGGAATAGTAGTAAAAAAAGACATGCATAAAGCTATCCATTATTACAAGCTAGCAGCTGATCAGGGTTCTTTAACAGCGTTGGGAGATTTAATTTGGATTTATGAAGATGGGAACGGGATCGAAAAATCGCAGGAATTAGCTAATTTTTACAAAAAAAAACAATTTGATATTTATTTTAATAATGCAATAAATGGTGAGGTATCTTTTTTTTCTGAAGTTGGAAAATTTTTTGAACTTGGGGAAATAGTAGAAAAATCACTCGAAAAAGCTATTTATTATTATAGTTTATCCGCGGATCAAAATGATAAACGAGGACAGCTTCATTTGGCAAACTGTTTTGCCAATGGGGTTGGAGTAGAAAAGTCCATTGAATTGGCAACTCATTATTATATATTGGCCTGCGATCAAGGGTATATTTTAGCTATGCTTGATTTTTCCGAATTTCTAGAAAATAACCGAATGAACAAAGAACCAGCTATTAACTATTTACAATTTGTCGCTCAAGGGGGTATTCCTTGTTCTATAAATATGCTTGCCACTGTGCAATACAAATTGGCTGACCTTTTCAAGTATGAGAGACAGCTAGAATCTAAGAAAAAGGCATTACATTATTACAATCTTTCCTCAATTAATGGTCATTCTTTAGCTAGCTATAGATTAGGCGACGCCTACTACACTGGATCGTTCGGCTTAGAAAAATCGCCACAAGAAGCTGCTCATTATTATAAAATAAGCGCGGATGCAGGTTACTCACCAGCACAATATATGCTTTTTTTGATGCTAAAAAATGGATATGGTATTGCTAAATCAGAAAAACAAGCTCTTATTTATTGTAAGCTATCTGCAAACCAAGGATTTAAACCTGCAATTGATGATCTAGAGACTCACACTTTACAAGTAGGGCAGAAAATAAACGCCTTCCAAACTATCATCATCAGAAAAGTGTTTAAATGTTTAAACATAATACTAACAAAAGAAAACAAGACGGCCGAATCTTTATCCTTATCAGGAACACCTAAAGAATTTATTGAAATTATATTTAAATCGACCGATAACAATGAAGTGGTAAATAAAGTTTTGTATTTAATTCCTGAAGAAATTGTGAATAAATATTCAGAACCTAACATAGAAGATGGTTTAAAAATGATATCTGAAGAAAGGCTAATGGTTTACACGTTTTTTTTAAATAAACTGATCCAAAATGGACTGGATGAGACACTTTTTACTTTTCATGAAATAGAAAATATTTCTGATGTTAGAGATTCTATAATAATTCGTTCCATCATTTATAGGATGGTAAATTATCTTTTTCCCAGGTTAGAAGCTACAAGAGGGGTTGGTTCTCTAGATAAAAAATGGTGGGTTGATTCATCATTGTGAGCAGTACAACGAAAATCTTAGTCAACCGAAATGACCTAGATGTGCGGCTAGCAAGGAGGGCTCGGCTATTTCTTGATTTATTTACTGAACTTAAAGCTAAATTTCGGACATACCTACAAATAACTCGAAGATGAGCCAAAAGCTCCATAGCTCTGAGGAATTATTTCTAAGGAGCAAAAGCAGTAGGGAGAACGTTACAACCAGCCGACCAATCAAGAATAATCCTCCGCCAAGGATTTGTAGCAATGCCTATATTAGGGTCCGCTCAGAATAGATTTTAAAGCACGCTAAGCTATAGCCTCAGATACGCCACTTATTTTTCATACTGGAGGGATTGTTAGACGCCCATGCATATTCCATTGCTAAACTGCAAGGTAACTGCTCAAATCCCCCTCAGATCCTCCGAAGGAGACTGAGGAGGTACCCAAAATTCTATGGAACTTTAGTGCCGTTTGTTTAAACTTATCCTCTTATAGCACCACCAAGTCATATTTTCAGCCTAGTTTTATTCCAGATAGGGATTTAAATCTAAATAAGGATATTTCATAGATACATGGTGCTGTAAATTTAAATTTGCATCATTCCCTTGAAGATGAACATATAGCCAATTATACCCCCAATTCTCAATAGATTCATAAAATGTCCCTTTATGCGATATTTGTACTTTATGAATTTCTCTTTCTTCAAATTTATCTGCATCGTTAGATAAAGTTATATTGATGTTTTCTGATTGAGAAAATCCCTTGCCATGTAGGCCATAAGATCCTTTCTCACTACTTAAGAGGATTAGAGACAATGTGTGACCATCTTCATCTTTTGATTCTATTGGAAAAGGCACATATGTCATATGAGCTTTAACTCCATTTCTGAACACATCTTCTCTTAAATCAACGCTGATCTCCTCTCCTATAGTAAGTCCTCAAAAAGTTATGGCGCAGAGCGCCATAACTTTAAAAAAAATGATGGAATTCGGGATTAATTAAATTACTGAAGCTTGATAACGGCTTCTAACCAATTCCGATAGATTCGGAGGTGCGCCTCTCTGCCAGCCCAGTAAATATTCCCAGAAATTATAGCCAACACGAAAACAAGTTTGCTTGATACTCATGAGACCATCTCGAAACTTACGGCCAAGATCACTTTTTGTACTTCCTGAGATATTTCGACGTTTGGCTACAGGCCTGATATCGCGCTCACTATCGTTATTGTGCAATGGAAGCCCAGGATGATCCAAGGCTTTTAACATCTCATCCCTGTGAGAGGAAAAGTTGGCTATTACAGCATTAATTTCAGGACTATTAGTTTTTATTTGGACAAGTTCATCGTACCGTTGGTGCACGGTTTCTTTTCCTGTCTGAGTCAATGCCGCTTCTTTCAGCAATTTATAAAGCGTCCAAATGGAGTCTCTCACACCTTTTAACTCTTGCTCAACTTGTTCACTCGTGCAAATGATTTTACGTAAAGGGCGTTCCATGTGTACCCAACAGGCCGCATGGTTAAAAAGTGCAAATTGCCCTGCACGATCAGATAAAAAGACTTGTCCAGGTTTAAGAATGCTACTACTAATAAAACCTACCAACCCCGCTTCCATGGATTGTCGACGTAATTTCTTCGCTTCTATTCCTAATTGATTCAAAAACCGGTTCATTCCTTTTTTTGACGAGTAAGCCTTCCCTTTATGCTCTTCAAAAAGGTTAAGAATATCATCTGTGACTCCACTTTGGAAAAGATGCCAAATCGCAGCGTCATTGATATGATAGCTTTCTTTTCCTTGGAGAAGTATCCTAAGAAAATTTTCTCGGGATTTGCTCAATGAAGTTGTGTAATAGGCAAAGTAGTCTCCACCAATATGTGTGCAATAGCTAGCTTTGTGCTGATGTTTTTCTCCGGTATCATCCGCACGTATGAAGGAAGCCTCTTCAAGACCTGTCGTTAAAATCTCTTCACTAACAATCGAATATCTCTCTGCTTCGTTTAAAAGTATGTTATTAACTTGCCCAATAGACAAATCAATGCCAAGACCTTTCAAAAGTTCATGAATAGCTGGCTGGGTCACACCTTGTGCGTAGAAGTTCGTTGTTAGGGCTCTAAGGATAGGTCCAAAATGTTGTCCTTGCAATTCTTTGGGAATTTTTGCGCGCAACACCTCACCTGTCGGTGTTTGCCAAACTTCTAGCTTATAGGTAATCTCTTGGGCTACGATGTTGATTTCCTGTACATCAAACGTTTGATATCCTTTAAATCGCGAGCCTACAGGAACATTTTCTATCGCAATTTTGATCTCGGATGCTTCTTTTTTTGCGAAAGATGCTCCACCGGGAGGGATTACTGAATCCGAAGATTTGTCCGGACTTTTGCTTCGCTCCCTCGGTTGCATTTTATTGGGGTGGAACTTTGGCCTTTTTGGAGTTTTACGGAGTTTGGCTAATTCATCTTCTAAGATTTTGATTTTTTCATTAGCTTTTGTGAGCTGTTCTTGAGTAGCTTGAAGCTGTGTTTGAGTGGATTGAAGCTGTGTTTGAGTGGATTGAAGCTGTGTCTTGGTTAGCTCAAGTTGCTCAAAAAGAGTTTGGGTCAACGCAATCACAGCGCGCATTGCATCTGTATTGCGGACTTCTTGGGGGAACATAGCAACAATATNNGCGCCATAACTTTTTGAGGACTTACCTCCTATACGAAGATTTGGAAGTATGAGAAAAAATGGATCGCCTTCACGAGGAGACCGAAATATAGGTTTGCCATCTTTAAAAGTATCGAATCCTCTTAAAAGAATGGCTTCATTTGCATCATCAATAAAAATATGGTATATCAGAGAAGAATCCTTTTCATCACGATTCGATCTGAAACACCTTAATTCTAATGTCGTATTTTTAGGAAAACCACCTGTTACAATTTTATATATCGCATAAAAAGGTGTTCTCTCAGAATCTGCCGTGTTTGTAATGCTAACTTCTTTAATAAAAACAGAAGGAGCTGCAATATCAGCACGCAAATTCGAAAATACCAAAAACAGAAACATAAAAAACAGTAATGCTCTTTTCATTAGACTTTCCTTTAGTTTTTACAATAAACGCTACAGCTACGAAAAGCAACCTTTCGTAATTTGGAGTCTCTCATAAAGTTAGGATTGATCAATAGACGTGCCTCTCAGACCTTACGACTCCTAGGTGAGAGCAAATCGGAACCATTCGGTAGGCCCGTCAATTGAAAAAAGCCTATAATGTTGCCCAATTATTTAATTTTCAAGACTTAGAAATTATTTTAGTGAAGCAGTGACTAGAGTTGCATTTTTTTCTGCATAGACAGAGATAATACGGCTACATCTGTTCAACTCGAAGAAGATGGGATTACATAGAATAAGAAATTGGCATTCCACTTAAACAGACTATACCGCTACACTTCCACAAGCGCAGGCAATGCCCAAGGAGCCAAAACCCCTATCTACTCCAACCTAACCGTGATCCCAAGCACAATCTCAAACAGCAACTATACAGCCTCCAAGACTACAGACACAGGCGCAGAAAATTGAGTTCCCCCAGAAATTCAACCAGCCACAAAGCCACGCACAGAGGTAGCTGAGGCTTTCCAATGGTTTGGCCAAGGCGTTTCGAAGAAACTTCTACGAACAAGCATTTAAAGCCCTTCAGCAGGGCAGCACAAACATAGGGGATGTGGCAGATCCTTTGCTACAAGCGGCCAAGCCGAATTTCGACAATGGGCTGATTAAGACAAAAAGCGACCTCAAAAGATTATCTAATTTTTACCATGCTAAAAAAGGCGAAGACGGCGGGGAAGGGGTTTGAAGTCCAATGGAATCGAATACCTAACAGCTCCAAGACATGGCAAAGGGGGGCTATCCCCGCATCCGCAGGAGAATCAAAGCCAGGGTTAGTTGTTTAAGGCCTAGATCATGCCTTTACTATATACAGAAAAACAGATTTCCTGAAAAATCCCCACACCGAAAAAATAAAATTTTACATAAACTAAGGAATTCATTATCCTGCTGTATTTTCTTTAACAGGAGGTCGTGTGAGTGGATTAAGTAGTGTAGTAAANNTAGTTTTAGATGCCTCTGATTTATCAATAGGACTTATTGAATGTCTGGGTCCAGATATAGATGGAAGTTTAGACACAGATGTACAATTATCCGTATTAAAAGTTATTTCAGGAACAACAAGGTTAGCATTCAGCGGCATGGAAGTAGGAGCAAAACTAGGTAATGCTTCAAATAAAACGATGCGCGGACTGAAGATAGGGGAATTTTTAGCATTCTTAGCAATCGTTGCACCAATAGAAGTAAGTGTATCAATAGAGGACACCCTTAAAGGTAGAATAAAAGGCATTCAAGGCATAGCCAAAATCGTCGCACCTGTATATAGCATTAGTCGTGTAGCTGTCGAGCTGTCAATTTATCAAGAAAGACACTATCTAGGACTAAGCCCCGAAGAACTTGCGAAAGAAAGGCGATCTGTCCTTAAGCCTGGAGGCGATCCAGAATATGAAGAAAAACCTGTTATTGCAGATGAATGCAAGGAAAATTTAAGTAGATTGGAAAAGGATTTCCCTTTTGTTTCCACAGTTGAATCGGCATTGCGTGCTAGCACGATTAACAAGACTATTAACCTCTATCAACAATTAGCACGAACCTTGCGTGCCCCTTCTGTCCTACAGGATTCTAATGCTCTTTTAGTTGAAGATCCATTTGATTTACTGCGACTCCGTACTATTCCTACAAAACTCCATCATGATGCTGTTTTTAATCGATACAAATGCCCCTTAACTCATGTACCGGTTCGCGATCCTGTCGGAGATCCAACGCTAACTGATTCGGCAGGCCGTTTAATGAGCTCTGTCTTTGAACGTCATGTCATGGTAAATTGGATAAGACAAAATGGAAATTCTCCAAATACAAGAAAACCTCTAGCCA
>PLSG01000240.1 GCA_003164155.1 Parachlamydiaceae bacterium
CGTGGTGATTTTGCACACCTACCTGCAAGCTTTTGATTCCGGAGGGGCCCCTTTAAACGCTGTGCAGATGGCCAGTAAATGGGGCATTCCTGTGGATATTACTCGCGAGATTATCGCCAGATTTCAGAAGGAAGGGCTCTTGGCTCAAATTGCCATCGAGGATTCGGCAACTGAAGGATTTCAGCTGATGCGCGATGTGCGCTCTATGACCATCAAAAACATTTGCGCCATAACCGATCTACACGCAGATTTTCAGATACCAATCAAGGACGCTCCCTTTGTAAAACGGGTGATAGAAGCTTTTAAGACACTCGATCAAAAAGTCTGGAAATCCGAGGCCAATATCTCTTTGGAACGCCTTTAAAAGCGCAAGTTATTTTTGTCCAGATCCTCAGTGGGCAAAATAATCGTGAATTCAGTGAAAACGCCTTCTTCCGAAAGAAAGCTTAAGTTGCCTTGATGCTGTTGGGAGATGATATTATAGCTAAGAGACAATCCCAATCCTATGCCTGATCCCGAGTTTTTGGTAGTGAAAAAAGGATTGAATACTTGATTTTTGAGGACCTCGGGAATACCTGTGCCGTTATCGCGGATGCTAATCTCCACTTGATAGCCCAGCTGGCGCGTTTTAACCGAAAGCGTGGGCACGAAAGATGTCGCACTGGACTGTTTTTTTTTCAGCATAGCGCTATAGGCATTGTCTAGTAAATTATGTAGGACGCGCCCTATATCTTCACGACTGAGGTCTATATTTTGAATGGAAAGGTCATAGTCTGCGTCGATTTGCACTTCGAATAAAGGATTTTGGGTGAGCATTTTTTTCTGAAATTCAGATATGCTTTGCTCTAAGAAGTGGTTTAGAGGCGTCGGCATCTTGGATGTTTGTTTTGTCGCAAGTTCTGACATTTTCTTGACGATATCATCTGCGCGCAGTCCCTGATCTTGAATTGCCTGGTTATTAGTTTTTAAATCCTGAAGATACTCATAATTTTCTTTCCAATCATCTTGGGAAATGACTTTCTCATTTCTATGCATAAACTCATCCATTTGGCGTATCAGATTTTGTGAGAGTTCGGAGAAATTGATTACAAAGTTCAGCGGATTTTTTATTTCATGTGCCATACCTGCGGTAAGCAGGCCTAAAGAAGCCATTTTTTCTTGCTGGACGAGTTGATTTTGCATAGTTCTCAATTGTTGCAAAGCGCGTTCTAGTTCTTGATTTTTCTCTTTTAAGGCCAAAGTGCGCTCCTCAACTTTTTCTTCCAAATTGCCGTAAAAAAGGGCATTTTCGATTGAAATGGCCATTTGTGAAGATAGCAAGCTCAATATACGCAGGCGCTCGGGACTGAAAGCATCCTTGCATATTTTATTTTCCAAGTACACTATACCAGTGAGTTTGCCTTGGTGGATTAAAGGCATGCAAAGAATGGACTGTGGATGATGCGCCATCACATAAGGATCTTGAGAGAAGTTGCCTTCTCTGGTAGCATCGTTGAGGACTAGGATTTGTTTGCTGTTTTGCACGTAGTATGCTGCAGCCAGGCAGATTTCATTGTGTTTTTCCTCTATATAAGTTGGCTTGATGGGGCTAGTGCCCTCCGCTCCCAGCTTGGCTTCACCGTAGATAATCAGGCTTTTTTGCTTGACCAATAGAAGGTAAGCTTGGTCGGCGCCGGCATTTACCACGAGGATATGCATGAGTTTGGCCACCAGCTTATCTAATACGATTTCGCCTGAAATAGTTTGGGCTGCCTGGATGATGGCTTTAATGTCATAATCTATATTGCTGGAGAATGTGGTGAGGGAAGTTGATTTTGTGGCCGCCGTTCCCTCCTTAAAGGACGCTGTGATATCTTGGAAAGGCGTCAGCAAGTTGCTGTATTTGACTTTTAATTGTCTGAGTTTTGCATGGGCGCCCCAACGCTCATATGTCGAATAGGCCGCATGTAGATGGAAAGCCTCTTGTGGCTTTTGGCCTTGCTCCAAATAGAAGGCGGCGGTCAGTTCGTATCCTAAGGCTTCTTCGTGTAAAAATCCCTGTTTATTGGCCTCAGCAATGGCTTGGCTGTATAAGGCGATGGCTTCAGCTTTTCTTTTTTCAATGCGGCATTTTTCGGCCAAGAGCAATAGATATTTATGTAAAAACGTCTCAGGGCACGTCTGGGAGAATTTTTTGATTTTTTTAAGATATTTGGCCAACATTTTTTTGCACAGCAAGCGCTGAGGGGGATCTTGCTCAAAGTAGAGCGCAGTGAGGGAGAGGGGATAGTACAAATAGTAGAGCACCCACTGGGGATTGGGAGGCACGGCCATATCTTCTTTGGGGGATACAGTTGCCGCTATGTCGATGCTAGCTCGATATTCCCCATGCATATAGAGTAGAAATAACCTCCAGAATAAATAATACAAGTGCGCCACCGCAATTTGTCCTTGCGGATTTTTTATTTGAAGCATCTTTTCCAATTCTGCAGGACGAGGATCTGTCGGATTATTAGTCAAGCCGCGCAAGGCTTTACACGTTTCAAATATGGTGAGGGTAATAAATCCAGCCGCTATGGCTCTATATTTTTTAGCTTGCAAGACATTCTTCTCGATTTCCTGATATGCCAGGCTGAGATTTTCTCCTTTGAGCAGAAGTAAAAGTGAGGTGTAATATAGGCAGGCGGCGGCATAGGCCACAAGACCCGCTTCGGCACATTCGCTTTCTACCATTTTGAGATGGGGGATGGCAATTTTTAAATGCTTTAGCCATGTATTGGTGAGCGCCCAGTAAACGAGCTGCGTTTGAGCCGTGGTGGCAGATTTAGGGAATCTGCCCAAGGCCTCCAAACAGATGGCGCTGATCTTAATGCCTTTTAGAGAATTGTCAAATCTTCCGCTTACGATGAGTGAGGCATAGCATTGCAAGACGTGGCATCCATAGGGCGCCATACCGTATTTGAAGGTGAAATTAACTGTCTTGAGAATGATATAAGTAAAGGCGATCGCATTCATGTTATAGCTAGTATAGGCTAGGGCGCTGTATATGCTGCCGATAGTCAGCGTGGCTTCTTCTTTGGCCAAGGGCATTTTGAGGATGCTTTTGAGCCCCGTGATGCATAACCTAGCTTCTAATTGCATGCGTTCGAAAAATTCGTCCCTTTTGGTGGGTTGCGCCTTTAGATTAATATTAAACAGCCGCAAAGCCTCTACGCCACATTGATATGATTCGTAAATTTTAGCTTGCTGGCCGTAAAAGACGATTTTTAAGATATAAATGCGCCCCTTTTCTTGGGCAGTTTTAGCATGGAGAATAGTAAAATCTAAAGTTCCTTGGGCGATTTCTTCTAGGCCTGTTATGTTTTGGCAGATGCCTAAATTTTCATGTAAGCTTAGGCACAGTTCGTATTGCGCCTCCCAGCTGTCTTTGTGCAATAGGCTCAGCCCATTTTGAAAATATTGCAGGGCAGGGGTAAAAGCCGATGAGTCCATGGCCTTTTTGCCGGCGGCCAGGTTTAAGTATGCCAGCTCACTTCTTTCTTCCGGGGTATCGATGAGTTCCAGCCCATAATTGAGGTGGTTGACGATGCCGATAATCATCTCATTTCGCATTTCTGGTGGAGTGCCTTGCAGCAAAATGCGTCCAATATGCAGATGCTGATGGGGGCGCTCGGCTTGAGGAGTGAGCTCATAAGCGGCCTGTTGTATGCGGTCATGTTGAAAAGAATAGACGATGACGGCATCGAGAGCGATATGTATATCTTCGTTGACGTCAAAGGTGTAGGGAGTTTGTTTGAGGATGATGAGCTCTGCCTTAACTGCTGGCCAAAGCTGCGCCGCGGCTTGGGAGGGAGAGATGCGATGGATGCGCGCTATAGCTTGCAATTCAAAAGTATTGCCAATGGCTGCGGCGGTTTTCAAAAGCTCTTGCGTGGAAACCTCAAGGTCAAATATTTTAGTGGTCATAAGGTCGGCCACATTGTCTGAGACTTGGACCCCTTCTATGGCTTTGAGATTCCCCATCCAGCACTGCTTCTCAGTGTCAAAGTTCAGCAGACTATCTTGATACAAGCGTTTGAGAAATTGAATTGCAAAAAATGGATTTCCCTTTGTTTTGTTAAAGACTATGCGAGACAATGCGGCTATTTGTTCGCGCGTATTGTGAAAGGCATCGCTGATAAAGTCTTGCATTGCCTCTAAAGTCAGAGGTTTTATATCCAGCGTCTCGACGCAACCACCAGATTTTTGGATATTATCGAGGGTTAGCCTAAACAGATGCAAGGGAGTCATTTCATTGTCCCGATAGGCGCAAATGATCAGCAGGTATTGATGTGAAATATCGCTCATAAAGATCTCAAGGAGCTTTAAGGAGGAGATATCGGCCCATTGCACATCATCGAGGAAAAGTACCAACGGGCTTTCCTCTTGTAAAAAAGCTTCGATGAAATTCGAAAAGGTGAAGTTAAAGCGGGTTTCTGCGCTGCGCTCATCCAGCTTGGGGATGGGGGGCTGATCTCCTATGATCAATTTGATATCGGGTATGACGTCGATAATCACTTGACCATTGGCACCCAAGGCCTTTAATAGACGTCTTTTCCACTCTTTTAATTCTAGCTCAGCTTTGGCCAGCAGCTGCTGAACTAAACCTTCAAAGGCTTGAATGATCGCACTGTAGGGAATGTTTTTTTTAAACTGGTCGAATTTGCCTTGGAGAAAAAGCCCTTGCTTTTCCACGATCGATTTTTGGATTTCGTTGACTAAACTGGATTTGCCAATGCCGGCATACCCTTTTACTTCAAGCAAGTGGGCCTGCCCTGTACAGCAGTGCTCGAAGACGTTAAGTAGGGCTTGCAGCTCCTTCTCTCGGCCATAGAGCTTTTGCGGAATCTGAAACTGATCGTAGATGTCATTTAAGCCAGGAGAGAAAAAAGCTATGGATCCTTTTTTATCGAGTTGTCTTTGACATTCTTCTAAATCGTTTTTTAGCCCATAAGCGCTACGATAGCGATCTTCTGCGCTCTTTTCCAGGCATTTCATGATGATGGCTGAAATGCTCTGGGGTATCGATGGCAAGACCTCATGCGGTGGTTTGGCGGCTTTGGCAATGTGCTGATGCATGATCTCGAGGAAATCGCTTGAGATGAAGGGGAGCTGGGATGTAGCCATTTCATATAAGGTGACGCCTAGGGAATAGATATCAGTGCGGTAATCGATAGCGCGGTTCATCCGGCCTGTTTGCTCGGGGGATATGTAAGCTAAGGTGCCTTCCAATACATTGAGATTAGCTATTTGCTGCACTTCGCGCGAAAGAATCGTGGCAATGCCAAAGTCAATAATCTTTGTCTGTCTTTTTTGCAGGTTTACGATGATGTTTTGGGGTTTGATATCCTTGTGAATGACATGGCTGTGATGAATTTCGCCCACTCCCTGCGCTAGGGCTATGCCAAGCGATAGAAAGGTCTGAAGATCTATTTGTTTGGATTGAACGAGGGTGGATAAGGGACTCCCGTCGATGTCTTCCATGGCGATCATCNNAGCTGGCGTATTCGTGGCGCATTTGAGCTTGCAGCATGGGCGAAGGATAGTCTGGTCGCAGTATTTTCAGTACCAGGTTCTTTTTATCGGAATTTCGCATAGCCTTGTATATCAGGCAGTACTTGCCCTCATAGAGTTTTTCTCCTAGGGTGTAATGGGATGGTAAAAATGACATGCTAATTCCACCTGTGCATTCGCAACAGGTCAGATCCCTCTGAAGGCGCCGAAGGGATCTGAACAGTCACAGTAATTGAGCTTTTAGTTACGCGAGGTGATCAGCTCAGATGACTTTATGCTAATTTATTTAAATGTTTCATGCAACCTAATTTAAAATCTGGATCAGGCACCGCCTTCCCATCTACCTTTTTTCGTAATTAAACTTCAATTTAACTAAAAAATGCATGTTATTAATTGATGTTTTTTATTGTGCGTAAATGTTATTTGTGATATTGTCTGGCAAGTTTGAAATTTAAAAATAGGATCTAAATAAGAGGTGTTTCTTTTATGAATTCGTCAGTTTGCGGGTCGCTATCAACTTCAGCGTATGAAAATATGCGTTCCAGCGCTGCGCTAGGGAAATCTCTATCCTCGCTAACAGAAAGTCCCTGCGTTAAAATTACTGCTTTGATTAGTAGTGTGTTAGAATTTCCCCAAAAAATGGGAGATTATTCTCCCAGAGGCCATTTAAGTAGCTATAGCCCAGATCAGATTGGAAATTTGTATAAGCTTTCTGGAGCAATTATGAATTCGTCAGTTTGCGGGTCGTTACCAACTTCAGTGTATGAAAATATGCGTACTGATGAGGTTCTTGGGCTAGCTCTATCCTCGATAACTGAAAGTCCCCTAGCCAAAACTACTGCTTTGGTTAGTAGTTTGTTTGAAGTTAACCAAAGGACGAGATATTTTTCTTCCAAAGGCCATTTAAAGAGCCACAGTCCAGATCAGATTGAAAAGATGTATAAACTTTCTGAGGCAATAACCTATCCTTTAGAGGAAGGCATAGCATTAGATTACGATCAAATAACGCTTTTAAAACGTATTTATACGGAGAATGAGTTATCTGCAGGCTTGCCACTATATCGTTTATGGGAGTTTGATTTTTTCAAGCATCTGAAAAACGCAGTAACACACTTGCATAATGATAGATTTTCTGTGAGTAAGTTGCTATGGGATTTAGGGGAGTTCGATGGGGGAAAAGTAAAAACCTGGGAACACATGTTAGATTTAATAACTAAAAGTTTAATAGAGATGCGTAGAGGTAGGTGTAAGAACCCAAATGGCCCTATTCCCTTTTCAAACAACTTGCCTAAGATCTCCACTTTGACTGATGTTGAATACCTCAACACTTTGTTAAAAATTATTTCACATTCTTATAGAAGGGCACCGAATGATCTTTACCAAGCTATTCAAGAAAGAATGCATTTAGGAAATCATCTTTTGAACAATTTAAGCAAATGTCCAGAACTTCTAAATTCTAGATTTCAAGATTTCGCTCATGTGAATCCATCATTAGCTATGCCTGCAATCACTTTTCCTGTGGAAGTCATATTTGAAAAGTGTATGGAATATTTCGATTTTATCCAAACCTCATTACCATGCTGCGTTGATTACAAAAACCGTGATCTAATCGAAAAAAGAAGGCAACTTTTTGATGAGTTTAGAGCATATGCTGAAAAATTCAGAGCAGAGCCTCATTCCACTACTTTAGTTTTCAGAGGACTCTTTGCCACGTGGTTCGATAGTTTAGATTTAGCCTTAACCGAAGCCGAACTAGAAATGGTTAACCGGCAAAACCCAGGTGAAAAAAAAGTACACCTTCTAGCATGTGAAAGAGAAATGGGTATTTTTG
>PLSG01000146.1 GCA_003164155.1 Parachlamydiaceae bacterium
AGGACACAAAGAACACAAAGAAGGAACCGAAAAAAATTGACAGTCCCGTCCCCCTCATTTGCTTTTAAATTTTTCTTTTGATTTTTTTGCCGATTAGATTGTTAAGAGACGTCATTTTTTTCCTGCTCCTTCTTTGTTTCCTTTGTGTTCTTTGTGGGTTTCTTTGTGTTAAAAATCTATAAATTCGGTGAACCAGGGAATGGACTCTATTATCCTAATCTTCTTTATGCCTTTGTGTCTTTGCAATTAAACTCTCCCGGGTCACAATAACCGGAAGTTTTCGCTATACAGGTGAACACAGCCAAAAAACGCTTTCCTAGAAATGGCAAATCAGGTAAACCTTACCCCTACAAACAGTTATGAGGACACCATTTCCCAATGAACGCTTTATTATTGCTCGCGCTGCTCTTTATTCCACTTTCTTGTGAAAGGCCTTGTCGCAGCTTTTGCCTGGAAGGCGCCGACGAATTCGTCATCGATTCCTATAAGATTCGGCAAGGCAAGCTGGCCATTTTGGAGATGGAGGGCACCGAATTAGCTGAACTCCCCTGTGAAGCACTAGACGAATACCAAGATACCATCGCCGAAGATGACATTCTCAACATCGCCATCTACCACCCCAAGCGCAAAGACTTGATGGACTCGATGTCCTATATCAATCAAACCATCGGATTTCGCGTTTACCAGGGTAGAATAGATATCCCCGATATCCCTCCAGTGGAAGTGGCTGGCCTGACATTGGATCAAGCCCGCTTGACCCTACAGCAGGTCTACCGGCAGCAAATTGAAGACATCGAAGTCTTTATCTCGTACAAGGACAGGCTGGCGCGCAAAGTGGAACTCACAGGCATGGTATCCACGCCTTATATCCCTGTCGATGGCAAGCTGCGTTTATATGAAGTGCTGGCTTTGGCGCACGTGCCCAATACAGCCAACTTTTTCAAAAGCTATGTAGTGCGCGACTGTGTGCAGATGCCCGTAGACCTGCATAAGCTTATGCAAGAGGGCGATATGTCGCAAAATATCGTCATGCGCGGCGGCGACAAAGTTTACATCGCCAACATCGAAGATGCCCGGGCCATGGTCATGGGTGAAGTGGCGCACCCCACTCCCATTCCCCTGCCTCACGGCTACGTATCTTTAAGAGAAGCTTTGGTTATGGCAGGTGGCATCCCCTATACCGGCAATCGCAACTGCATACAAGTTATCCGCGGAAGCATTTTAAATCCCAAAGTGTATGTGCTTTCATGGGAACATATCGTGAGTTTGCCAAACGATAGCTTGTTGATCATGCCCGGGGATACGGTGTATGTCTCTGCCAAACCGATCACCGAGTGGAACCGCTTTATCAGCCAGCTCTTCCCCAGCTTTACAGGATTGCAAACCGGCGTGGGCACTTACAGGGCCTTTGTGCCTCTCTAACATTAAACCTAAACGGTCTTTGGAATGCTCCGCAAACGCTCTCTAGCGATGGATTTCAAGCTCCGTTTTTAGGTTATAAGGAATCACATGGACGCAAAAAATAAAGGCCCCGACGATAAAGTGCTTATCGCGTTTTCCGATCTGATCAGCTTATGCTATAAGGCGAGAAAAAAGATCTTCCTCGGCACGGCCATAGGCATGACTTTAGCCACTTATTACACTCTGGTCAAACCGATTCAATATTCGGCCGAAGCAACATTTCGCGAAAAAGGAAAAAGCGGTTCAGGCATTCCCAGCTCTTTGACGGCCTTGCTATTTAATAATTCGACACCTTCTCAAGGCAGCGAGGCGATCAACACCATGAAATCGCGCAAAGTCCTGGAACCTCTTATCCGCGAAATGGGCCTGCAAGGCAGCTTTGCCGAACAAAGGAGCTCGTCTGGCAAGCTATCCAACATTTTTCAAAACCTGCAGACCAGCTATGCTTACTTTCGCCACAGACAGACGCCGCTCTTTGCCGATCAAAACCACCCTCTGGTGTGCTGCCAAGTCCACTATCTAGCTGAAGTCCCCTTGGACTTGCAGATCACTTTCACCGCAGATGACACCTTTTTGGTGAGTGACCATGCAAAACATCCTCCTCAAAGATGGGGAGAGGGAAAAGTTGGCATCCCCTTTTCCCACAATGGAGTACAATTCACCCTCTTGGGAAATCCGCCATCTGGCGCTACCCAAAAATTCCAGCCGTCGACGCATCTTTTGCATTTTGAGCCCATGCTGGGAGTTGTCAAGGAGTTGAGCTCGTCCATCGCCATCCAACCCGACAAAAAAGACCCTAGCTTACTCAAAATACACTATGAAAATAGCCACCGGTTGTTGGCCAGCAAAATCATCAACAACCTCATGTTAGAGTACCACAACTACTTACAAAACACCTACGACAAGCAAGTGGAAAAGCAGCTGAACTACCTCAAAGAAAGGCAAGAAGGCAGCTATACCCAACTGAAAAACGAAATGTTAGCCCAAGCTGATTCCATCGCCGACGACATCTCTACCTCGGGATCTCTCGATCCAGAAAAAGAATTGGAGTTCCTCTCTCAAAACCACTACACCATCAAAAAGCGCTTACTGGAGATAGATCTGGAGACAAAGCGCATCCACAAACTGCAACAAGCGGCCCCAAGCACTTACCTCACGCAGATCAACGATCCGGCGGCCTTCGACACCTTAAACGAAATCAAAAGCCTCAAACAGCAACGCGATAGCCTGATGATAGCCCTGCGTCAAGCTCCAGGCAAGCCTATCGAGCAGATCAAAGCGGATTTCAGCGCGCAAGTGCGCCATCTAGAAAGCGTGCAGCACTATCTCAAAGTCCTACAGATTGTCCAAAAAGAATTCACGGGTGAAAAGACACCTTCGTTCCCCCCTGAAATACTGCAAGATCCGGGCATTATGCTGGGGATCTGGCACGAAGAGCTGCGCAGCAAAGAGCGCGCCTTCGAAACTGCCGGACCTAGAGAAAAGCAAACACGTAAGGAGCAGTGGACAAGCTGTAAAACTAACTGCCTAGCCTACCTGGCCAACCTCCAAAGCCTCTATCTGGTGCAAGAAAAACTGCTTCAGGAACGGCTGGCCCTGCAACATGCTACCCCAGTGGAATTTCAAGGCATCGATCTAAACAGCTCGCGCGAATTCTACAAAAACTACAACGCCCAGCTGCACGAAACGCAAGCTCAGAGCCGCCAGTATGCTTTCATCATTGCCCAGCTGCAAGATCCTCAATTTGAAGTCACCGCCCTAAGCCCTACGCTTACCGATAGCGTCAGCCAAGCCATGATCTCCAAGACAAGCGAACTGTCTTTGAAGCTGAAAGATCAAAGAAACCGCAGCGACAAAGAGCAGGTGCGCATATTAGAAGATCTCTCCCACCAGCGCGCTTTTCTCATAGGACATATGGACCACACCATGCAGCTGACGCATCTTAGGGAAAAGTTGATCCAAGAAAAAATCCAAGCCCTGCAGTCCACCACCTTGGAGTTGATCAGCCAACAGCTTTCGATCTCCGAGCAATACATCGTGGATTACTTGAACAGCCGCATCCACTACCTGGCTCAAGAGCGCCTGCTCATCGAAAAGCAGATGGAAAAGCTGCAAAATGCCATGTCGCTGCTGCCCAAAAAATGGGTGGCTGACCAGCTGATCAAACTGCGCCTGCAGCAAAACACCAAAATGGTCGAGGAAATTTCCAAACTTGTCGAGACCAAAAATATCACGCATAACCTGGAAATCATCCAATCGGGTCCGTTGGATGAAGCTGTCCCTCCCCCTCTACCCAAAGCGCGCCATCTACTGCTTTTTGCCTTGTTCGGGAGTTTTTGCGGAGCTTTCCTCACCGCGGGCTTTGTACTCGCTCGCTCCATCCTAGTCAAAGGGGTGCCGGCTTCCCAGCAAAACATAGAACTGGCCGGTCAATATGTAGCGGGGAAACTCAGCTCGCGCTGCCATAGAAGGGTGGATGGACAACCTCCTGCCCCCCTTATCGACCAGGATCTGGAGACGCTGCGCCGCCTCACCTCTGCTATCATCCAAAAGGGCGACGGCCATAAAGTACTCGCAGCCATTTTAGGACAAGGTCCAGATTACACTTATTACTTAGCTCAGCTCTTGGCTACTCAAGGTCGCAAAGTGCTGCATATTGCCTTAACCTTTGATACTGCCCTAAAACAAAATTCAAATGAGGGCATCTTCGACTATTTGAGCGGCCAGGTGGCTGCCCCTCCCATCGTTAAAGGCTCGGCCTACGATACCTTAGCCGCAGGGGGGGTCACGCGTCATTCTAATGAGCTGCTCAAAACCCCTCTTTTCCAAAAGCTCTTAACTCAAATGCAAGCGCAATACGATCTGATCATCGTGGCCAGCTCCGCAGCGCCCCTCAGCGCAGCAGCCGAAAGCCTCTTCGATGCCTTCGCCTATGCGGCCATCACCATCACCGACGAGCCGCTGCCCGCTCTCAAACACTACACGGCAGCCTCTTCGTCGCACAAACAGGTCGTCTTCCTCATGGCTTAACTTAAGTGAACCACCCACCATACAGCGCGCTATAGGCGCGCTGTATGGTGATCTTTTGCATTCACCCCCGAATAGACAAGGGCGCTTCACGAAGCATCCCATGTTGCACAGGAGTCAATTGGGATGGTGAACTAGGCCACGTAACGAACGCATTCTGAGCTCCGGAGGAGCGGCGGGGGCTCAGACAAAAGAGGGTTTTTCATTTCCGAGAGCCCGCCTCGGGCGACTAAACAA
>PLSG01000492.1 GCA_003164155.1 Parachlamydiaceae bacterium
ATAGGGATCTGGTTTATCCCCTTCAGTGACCACCAACAGGCTTTTTTTATGGTCTATCCAACATTTTCGATCCCCTATAATTGCCGCAACTGCGGGCGGAATATCGGCATTACTGCTAATGCTCTCTCCAGTGATGTAGCGCTGCTGCTCGTCAAAGGGCACGTAAGTATACCACTCCACTTCCCCTTTTTGGTTTTTCAAAGCATTTTCTACAACGATCTGGGGTGGTTGCCCGCTTCTTTCTGCTCTTTTCACTACGATGCGTTGGTGGGGGTATTTTTCGTTGATATACCCCATTATTCCCGTATTGGAAGTAGCTCCTGTCCCAAAAACCTTCCAGTTTTCTTCAAGCGCTGGTCCAAAGAGCTGCTGCAGGGTTTTTGAGTTTTTAATATTTTCAGGAAGGGGATGGATGCGCATTTTGCCCACAGTCATCTCCCCTTGAAACAAGTCAAATTGATATAGCTCCCCCTCCTCATCTACCGCTAGCATGGTGGGAAAGTCCAACGGATCCCATTCGAGCTGCTTGGCACAGACAAAAGGATTGGCATGAAATAGCAGTTTATTGACAAACGCTCCTTTTTGCTCTTCGCTATCTAGCTTTGCCTTAATGTGGGGGACAAGCCAGCTGCGCAAGGTAAGATACTTATCACGCACCTCGGGATCGATCTTATCTTTGCCCTTGGACAGGCTCTCCAGATGGCCTATGGTCGCTAAGATCAGCTCAAGATGCTTGTCTTGGCTAAAGCATGTATCGCGGCTGTCGGTGCAAAACTTATTATAATAGCGCTCTAAAATTAGACCAAAAACCATTTTCTGCTTTTCTACCAGGCTATCTTCTGTCTTGCCGATCAGTTCTTTACCCCAGTTGAACAACATGGTCTCCGTATCTAAGCTTGCCAATGCCAGAAGTTCTTTTATTTCCTCTGCAGGGAGGTTTCTTTCCTTAATTTTTGTAGCTAGAGAATCGACGATTACTGTCAAATAGGCCGCCGTGTCGGTGTCGCCAGCAATGCTAGAAACAGAGATTTCCTTTTTGAGCTTTTTCAAAATCGAGATTAAAAATGGTTTGCTTTCGGCATACTCATCCTTATCCAAGAATCGATGAAAAGCATCGTTGTTTAAAATCTTGCTTTCAAAATGCCAACGCAGGTCCGGACGCTTAAAAAAATGGGGGCGCTCTAAAAAGAGTAAGAAGGTATTCATGGCCTGGATTTTTCTGTCCTTTGAACTAAATTTATCGCCGATCTCAAAGCCATGCTTTCCGGCATGCTGTTTTGACCATAGATCATAGGCATTTTGATTGGTCTGTTGCGTATACATCAGATCGGTAACTTCATCGCGGTGCAGCGTGCCCTCTTTGACCAGATCTTCACAAAAGATATCGACAAAGTTGTGTAGCATAAACAGAGGGTGAAAGCGGTGGTCTTTCTTGTCGATTTCATTGTATGTCGGGCAGTTGTCCCGGATGCATCCAAGGCAGCAGTATTCGGTTAAATAGCGGTTGCCAATCTCCTTATTGACTTTGTGAGCGTATTCTGGCGCAAGCGCTTTAAGGGGGGTAGTTATGTCTGCCTCCATAAGTCCACTGCAGCCCGGGCAGTCTGATAAAGCGACTTGCCCTAGGGAATTGAGGGTGAAATCCAGTTTGTTTGGGGGCAACCCGACACCCGGGGCTACGTGCAAGGCCCCTGCGGTGATGGCGCAACATTGGCTGATGTTGAGCATAGCCTGCATAGGGACAGGAAGGGGACTATTTGATTTCTCGAGCTTATCTACCATTGCTTTTAGACCTGTCAAGGCATCTCCTTGGATTTTTTGCCTATCGTCAGCAGCATCCATCCATATGTTGAATTTCCATAGCCATACCCTATCCACATCTGAAAGGCGAGTGTCTCGCAGTTGATCGAAGGCTTGGCTGGCCACTTTGAGAAATGCTGGGCTGACTTCTTTGAGAGAAGCTTGGTCGCTGCATTTTTTAAGCAAGAAGCTAGCATAGCAGTTTATGGCCGTAGCCCCTAATATGTCTTGCAAGGTTGTCTGGCTCTTGCCAAGCGCGCCTCTGGCAATTGCTTCGCCTATTGGCACAAGTGCTTGTAGAGCTATTTGCGCGCTTGGCGCATCCAGGCTATTCCAAAATGGGTCGCGTGGTTTAGGCAGCATGCGCGCTATGAGTTTGGCCTCACAGCTGGCATACTCCACGCAATTGTTCTCGAGGAGCTGCCGGCAGCGATTTCCCCACTCAGAAATTGATTTCAGAGGTTTGCTTGTATCTAAAGAAGCCAGTGGCGGCTCGATTTTAGGATAGATGCGCGCTTGGGGCTCCATAGGAAACAGCAGGGGAGTCTCCTCTTGCACTTGCACTCTCACTGCGCCGGTAAATTTGGGCAGCTTCTTTTGGCCAATATCTGGTATTTTAGGGGGATTTTTGTCCAACTCACTTAAAATGCGGTTAAGCTCGTGGTAAACTTTGGTAAGCTCCTTTCCCTGCAGCTCTTTGCCGGTGACAAGATGTTTGTTTTCTTCGATGGCCCGGGCTAATTCAAGCGCCGTGGTTCGCACTAGAGTCCAAAAAGCCTTATTTTTAAAGCCTTCTTTGTTTTTGCAAAGATCTAGGAAAAACTGCAGCTTGGCACTCAATTCGACGCGCAAGCCCTGCTCGGCTGTGGTCTGTTCGCCTTTGACATATAAAATGGTTTCGCTTAAGTGCCCAAAAGAGCTTCCGGCTTGATAACTTTGCGTCGCCTTGCCAAAAGACACTTGAGATTGATCAAAGCGCAGACTCTCCCAAAATATCGCTCTCCACTGAGGTGTATGTCCTTTTTTCAGACATNNTTTTTTGGCAGACTGCAATTCTATGAAGGTGGAGATCTTGCCCAATAATTCATTTTCATTGACGCGGGAAATTTCGCGGCGGATAGACTGGCTACCAAGCTGCAGGCCCACTTCTCGATCAAATAGATCGCGCTCGTGGTCCGATGCACTAATCACGCTGACGTTGAAAGTGCCATTTTTTTGCCGGCTGATCTCCAGCAGCATCTCATGCATCTCGTCATTTTCCTTATAGCCTACAGGTAAGAGGAATTTCTGCCCGACTTTTTGTCTAGAAATGCTGCGCTGAATGCTTTTTGTAAGCTTCTCGATGCCTCTTGTGCTTCCGCGTACACTTTGCAAACTTTGGGCTAAGTGCGCGCCGTTTTTCAGCCGAGTCTTAAGTACCGGATCGGCAGTTTCTGGGCTTTCGCGATCGAGCATGCCGGACATATACTTCAAAGCTTGTGCCATGGAGAGCTTTTCGGTAACCATAGCCGTAGAACCACAGATATCTGCCAGCAAGGCGACATCTTTATTCAGAGTTTTTTTGGCTTTTTGGGTAATCTCTTGCCAAAGGCAATCGAGCAGGAGAAAGTGTTGCCGTATGTTACTGAAGGCATTGGAGAGACNNAGCGCAATATTTTAGCGCGCATGCCCATAGGGGAGGGATGTGTATATTTTTCCAAAATCGATTGAGAATCCATGGCTTGTGGGAGTGGATCCTTGGCTATAATATGCTTCATGGCGATTTTATCGATCAGATCTTTTTGGCCAGACTCCTCTACGCGCATGAGCATTTCGTGCAAGGGCTTTCCCTTTTCTCCTTTGATGCAAAAGAGGATTTTGTTTTTAGGCAGATCTATGCGGTTAATATCGATGACAATAGTCTCTTTGGAAGATCCCTTGCTCTGTTCCAACGCGGCTAAAACAAGTCTTTTAAGAGTTATATTGATATCTAGCTTGCTGTATTCTTGGCTGTCGAGGGCTTCTTTGGCTTCTATGGCTACGCTTTGTAGATGCCCTTTGCTATTAAAACCCGTGTATTCTAAGCGCATAACCAACCCCTTTTTTTATAACGTGCTTTTATGATTCACCACCATAAAATCACATTTGCAATTAGAGTCTTTTTTTTAAGCTTTACGCTGAATGTGATTATAGCACTTATAAATATATTTTCCGCATAATTTAATTGAAATTATTTATATTATTTGTTGGCACAGGTGAAATACCCACAGAAATTAAATTGCCTCCATTCATGGGGGTCTGGCTTGTGATTGTGTGTTNNATTCATTGGGGTCTGGCTTGTTATTTTGCATTTTGAGCCGCTTTCTGTGTCATTCCTTGGATGGTATTCAAAACGCAAAATAACAAGCCAGACCCCAATGAATGGAGGTAATTTCGCGACGTACTTGTCAAGGGAAAAATTGATTGACTTTTGTTTTTAATAAATTAATGGTTTTATTTGTTTTTAGTGTGAGTTTGCTTTGTTTTGTTTGGTTTTTGAATTGCAAGTAAATGTTGTGTGTGTTTTAATTAAAGTGGTAGTTGCCTGTTATAAGGAGGTCTTATGTCAGGGATTTCCTCTTCATCGTCATCATCCTTCCCATCTTATAGCGGATTTCACCCACTTCCACCTACGGCACAGGGGGCGCCAAGAGAGCCTGAGGTTGCCGGATCATTTTCAAATAGATTCGCTCCCATAGCTGATACTCATCTTGCCAGGACTACAAGGATTGAATCTCTTGCCCTACCATTAGTGAAGAAAGAGGTCAGAAATTTGACCGCATTTCCTCCTCTAGCTCCTCGTTTATCCACATCATCTTCCAGCTCCGCATCCTCCGTGCCAACCTCTACCCTTCCGGCTTCCACACATTTAAGGGCTGTCTCACGAATGCCCCGTCCGACCATGTTTAGCAGTGGACCATCCCGGTCCCCTGGAGACTCTGGCTCTCCAAAGACTACTTTTCCCCTGCTGAGTACCTCCAGATATGGTGGGCTTACCACTAGTCAGCGGTATGAGTTGGAAACCCACTTACCTCCCAGTCAAGGCCTCGTGAGAGGCTCAGGCGACTCAAGCTCATCTAGTTCATCAAGTTCTAGTTCTTCAAGCGCCCATCCCTCACGCCCTTCTGCCGGGAGTGACCGGCCGGCGCATGGCATAGCTTCATCAAGTGAAGAGATGGGGGAAGAGAATAGGGAAATGACCACGAGTATGTCTGCTCCTGATAGAAAACCATCAAGTCTTGCCGGCAGTACTAATAGTATGGGAAGGAAGGCGGGCTTACCAACTCGACCAGTGAAAAAGAGGGATGATAAAAATTGGGGCACACAGGAAGCTAAAATCAAAGCAGAAAACATTGAATATCGCGTGACTCGCCGAAGTAGCAAAACCTTTGAACCGCAAAATGAGAATATTGAACACCTACCTAAAGCAGAGCGAGAAGCGGCTATTAAAAAGCTTAAAATAGCTTTTGCTAGGCGCGGCGAGAACATCAAAATACTTGACGATTACCTTCGCGCATCAGAAAAGTGTAAGGCGGCATATATGCAAGGAGACTTTAACGTGGGAATCGCTCCAGAAACCGAGAAACGCATGAAGAAGTTTGCCGCTGACAGAAACAATCTGCAAGATAGCGAGAAACCCGGAAAATTTGAAGATATTAAGTTAGAAAAAATTGGGGAAGTATTAAACGTAGAAAGAGAAAGAATGAGTTCCTTAAAAAAGAGACTTGAAAGATTGGATGCTCTGCACGACGATTGATTTAGCCTTTTTGGTAACTGGTCAGATCCCCACGGAGGNNCCTCTGGAGGGATCTGACCAGTTACTCATGTGGAGTATCTTTTGCAAGGCGCTATTTTTGCATTTATCGATAAAAGTCATGCCTTGGTCGTCGATTAACGTATAATCCACTCCCAAACCTATCAAATCAGCAATCAAAGCCACTATTTGGGTGTGCGTAGACTCGCATTGATAAAGCGGCGCATTCAGCATGAGAGCATGTAGAAGGGTTTGTTTATAGCGGTTAACTACAGTTACCTCGGTATCGATTTTTTCTAACAGCCATTTAATCATAGATAGCTTTCCATAGCGCATGGCCTGGTATAAAATCGTCGTACCTTCTTCATCCCTAGCATTGATATCTACTCTGCGCTCGAGCAAAGTGTCGAGAATGAGATCAGCTTGTGGATTTATTTCCACTTCAGCGGTGTAAATATTTGCATTGCCTATCAAGGCATGTAGCAAGGTAGATCCTTCTTTATTGACTGTATGCACATCTATAGCTTCCATTTCGAGGAGTGCTAGAATTAGGGCGAGAGATCCCTGGCGAGCGGCTATAAAAAGAGGTGTTTCCCCTGCATAATTGGGAACATCGTGCATATATCTGCCTAAAGCCTTTATGACAGATACTCTTGGCATTTCGTCTGGATGA
>PLSG01000215.1 GCA_003164155.1 Parachlamydiaceae bacterium
GTTTCTTTGCGTTAAAATTTCCTAAGTCCTTAAAAATTTCCGGGTGGCGCGGCCGGTCTTGTGCGCTATTTTGCTCAAATCTCTGTCTTGGGCAAGAGAAACCTTGGCAAAATCTTGGCAAGTCTTTATCATTAAAAAGCAAAACTTTAGCGAATTTTCTGTCCATGAGGAGGGCTAATTAAACCGATGTCTATCCCAAAACTCTTACTTACTTTAGGTGTAATCTTATTTGGGATTATAGGAGTAGTGGCTTATTTAAAAGAAAACGATACGACTTTAAGGCTAAGCCATTTGCAAACGCCACAGTCAGCTCCGCTGGAAGTGGAGCTTGAAAATGAGATCGCCGTGGCTACTCCGTTAGCTTTACCCCTACCTGAAATGGCGCGCAATATTTTGCCGGAAAAGGAGAAAGTGGAAATCCCCCTCCAAGCGCCAGCCGCCACGCCCATAGCGCGAGTGCTCCCCGAGGCTAACCGCATCGAAGAGCTATTCAATAAAGGGGAACCTAAGCTGCCTATTGTGGAGACCATTGTATACAAAAGCCGCGTCTCTTGGCAAAAGGGACGTCCGGCATGGCTATCCGATTATGCCACGCACTACGCGACGTCGCGCCACTTCATAGCGCGCAGCCTCAACGGCAAGCCCGACTATCTCAAGCAAGATATCGCCGAAGGCGATCGCTTTAACGTCATGCGGTTAGACAGAGACATCAGCTTTCATCTGTTAATCGATGTGTCGCGCTGCAAACTGTGGTTTTATTACCTGGATAACGGCACGCGCGTGCTCTTAAAGACTTATGACGTAGGCCTAGGCCGGCTAGATGGATCCAAGGCGTCCGGATGGTTAACTCCTCTGGGGACTTATCTCTTAGGCAGCAANNGCCACCTATAAGCCCAAGGTAATAGGCTTTCATAACGGGCAAAAAACCGAAATGATCCGCATTTTTGGCTCGCGCTGGATCCCCTTCGACAAAGAAGTGAGCGACTGTACGGCGCCGGCCAAGGGATTGGGCCTGCACGGTGTGCCTTGGGTATTCAATCCCAAAAATTCGCAGCTAGAACAAGACGTCAGCAGCATAGGAAAGCATGAAAGCGACGGCTGTATTCGCCTCTCGACACAAGACGTTGAGGAGCTGTTTTCCATCATTATTACAAAAAAAACAACCGTAGAACTCGTTAACGATTTCTTCGACGCCAAGTTACCCGGCGTAGAAAAATAATAGGAGACCCTATGGAGATTTTGCCTCACGAAAAGCAAATATTCGAATATATTAAAACCATCGAGCATCTTAAAAAGCAAAATGGGGAAAACCCCATATTCACCAATGAAATTGCCAAGCTCGAGCAAAAACTAGATAAACTCAAGCAGATGACCTACGCAGAGCTAACCCCGTGGCAGCGCGTAGCTATCTGCCGCCACCCTGCGCGGCCGCACACTACAGACTACGTCAAGCACATGTGCGAGAATTTTGTAGAGCTATTTGGCGACCGCACGCTCGGCGATGACCACTCTATCATCGGAGGATTAGCCAAAATCAACGGTATGAAATGCATTCTGATTGGGCAAGAAAAAGGCAACGACACCGAAAGCCGCGTCTACCGCAACTTTGGGTATCTGAACCCCGAAGGTTTACGCAAAGCCCTGCGCCTCATGCGCTTAGCCGAAAAATTCCATCTTCCCGTGGTATCATTATTAGACACTCCTGGGGCCTATCCAGGCCTAGAAGCTGAGGAACACGGTCAGGGCTGGGTGATCGCCAACAATCTCATGGCCATGTCTCGCCTGGCCACGCCTATCATCGTAGTCGTCATCGGCGAAGGATGTTCAGGAGGTGCCCTTGGAATGGGCGTAGGAGACACCATAGGCATTCTGGAGCACGCCTACTATTCTGTAATTTCCCCCGAAGGCTGCGCCTCTATTCTATGGAAGGATCCCAAAAGAAATGCCGAAGCCGCCACCGCGCTGAAAATCAACGCCGAGGACCTGTTGCAGAATGGGATTGTGGATGCGATCATCAACGAACCTTTAGGTGGAGCGCACCATGCCCCACAGGTAGTCTACAATAACGTTAAAAAATTCATAGTTGAACAATGGCAGATGATGAAAATGATCCCTCCGGAGCTTTTAATCGAGCAGCGCTACATGAAATACCGTAAAATTGGACGTTATTTGCAACCTACAGCATAACTTAACCGATTCGTCCCCCCCGGAGGTTAACTGGTTAGATCCCCCGGAGGAACCGGGATGGATCTAACCTAAAATTCCCTAGAGAACACTCTCGCCGCTCCTCCGGAGCTCAACTTTCCTTTTTGTCCTAACCCACAGCTTGCCCCTCCGGGGCTACGCAGTGGGCTTTACACCTACCGCTCCTCCGGAGCTTAGGCTGATGTGTGGAATTACTTGGTTGCGGGATTTTGACTTAATATTTTTTTTACTTGCTAGTCCCCTCTGAACCCGGTTCCTCCGGATTCAGAGGGGACTAGCAACTTAGGTTATTATAATGAAATTACTTTTTTCCATGGCCCTTAAAAATCGCAAGTTATACGTATTGTTGACTTTGACCCTGATCGCTATGTGTGTGTTGACACTTGCCTCGCAGATCGAAATGCTGTCATTGGGCATCTTGACCAAGAAAAGCCCCGATTTCTTCGAACTGTTTGCCCCAATCAATGCCGGCAAACTGTCACCTGAACAAAAAGTCACCAAAGAGCAGTTAGACAAGCGATGGACGCAGATCGACAGCCAGCACAAGGGATACATCAATCAAGAGGATGCCAGCGAGTTCGCCGCAAAATGGGAACGCGATGGCATGATAAACAAAGTCATCCACTATATAGACACGCACCTTTTCACTATATCGGATGTCAAGCACCTGATCGTTCTGATTATTGTAGTAGCTATTTTCAAGGCCATAGCGCTCTTTACCCAACGCTTCACCTTATTTTTAGCCACCACGCGCATCAGCCGCGATCTGCGCCAAAAGTACTTTGAACACATCCAAGGCCTTCCCATGTCGTTCTTTCACGAGCACAATATTGGAAGCTTGTCGAGCCGCGTGGTAATCGACGCCGCCATGATTGGAGATTCCATCAATGCCTGCCTGTCCAACTACCTGAGCACCCCATTTACGGTACTTACGACCCTGACAGCCTGCTTTCTCACATCCTGGCAGCTATCGCTGATTATCTTTTTTGGGTTCCCTTTGATAGTCTTTCCCATTCTGTTTATAGCGAAAAGAGTCCGGCGCATCTCCCGGCAGCTGCAGAAAAACCAGGAATCTTTTGCTTCGGTATTGATCGATTTCATCGCCGGCATACAGACCGTGAAAGTTTTTGCCATGGAAGGTTTTTCA
>PLSG01000310.1 GCA_003164155.1 Parachlamydiaceae bacterium
CCAGTGGCGCCTATTGAAATCAATCCCCATATGCCACGCGTTATATCCGATATAGTCATGAAATGCCTGACAAAAAACGCGGAAGAGCGCTACCACAGTGCCCTTGGACTAAAAAATGATTTAGACGTATGCCTACATCAACTGCAAACCTTAGGCTATATCGAAAATTTTCTTCCCGGAGAACGCGATCTATACGACAATTTTCAGGTCCCTCAAAAACTATATGGGAGGGAAAATGAAATTGAGCTGTTGATGAATGCCTTCGAAAGGAGTAGTGTCGGAAAAGCTGAAATGCTATTAGTCACCGGCTATTCAGGCATAGGCAAAACAAGCGTGATCAAAGAGATCCATAAGCCCATCGCATCTAAAAAAGGTTATTTCATTTCCGGTAAATTTGACCAATACCAAAAAAATATCCCCTACAGTGCCATTATACAGGCATTCCAAGACCTTGTGCAACAACTGCTAACCGAAAACACGCAAACTCTACTTCAATTGAAGCTGCGGTTACAAAAAGCATTGGGAGCTAATGTTCAACTGCTTATAGATATTATGCCGCAATTAGAATTGATTATGGGAGTACAGCCTCCCCTGCCTAAACTCGATGCCGCCGGCACTGAAAATAGGTTTAACTTTTTTTTAAGGCTTTTGTAGAAGAATTTTTGAGGGGAGATCATCCCCTGGTAATTTTTATAGACGATTTACAATGGGCAGATACGTCTTCACTTAAACTCCTGCTCTTTTTATTAAGCGATGCCACACACAAGCATCTTTTGTTCATCGGTGCCTATCGCGACAATGAAGTGGATCAGCGTCATCCATTATTAGAAGTTATAGAGAATATAAAAAAAGAAGGTAGTATTGTCTCTCGTTTGGAATTAAAGCCACTCAATTTAGAATCTGTACAAGTGTGGATTGCGGATACTTTCCATAGTTCTAAAGAACAGCTAGACGCCATCACGGCGCAAGTCTATCAAAAAACTCAAGGTAATCCCTTCTTTGTTTTCCAGTTTTTAAAGCTTCTCTATCAAGAAAAATTGATCAATTTTGACGTTGAAAAGCAAAATTGGAGCGCTAATTTACCACTTATACAGCAACTACAAGTTTCGGATAATGTGGCAAATTTTATGGTAGGAAGAATTCAAAAGCTTCCTCAAATGACCCTCGAACTAATGAAAATAGCCGCAGCAATTGGGCACACCTTTGATCTGCGAATTTTAGCAAAGCTGCAAGGATTAACTCTAATTGAAGCTGCTAATATATTATGGCCGGCGGTGCAAGAAGAACTTATCCTGCATCAATCAGCAGGGTATATTTTCGAAATGAAAATTCTTTCGCTAGAGGAAGAGGGTAAACCGCATTTTTTCGTATTCCAGCATGATAGAGTGCAGCATGCCGCTTATCAATTAGTGGAAGAACAAGAGCTTAATTTCTTACATTATCGCATCGGCAAGATCTTATTAGACATGATTGAGGAAAGTAAACGCTCCGAAAATATTATAGTCATCGTCAACCAGCTCAATTATGGTGTGCATTTAATTAAAGATGAGGCAGAAAAAATAGCGTTAGCGCAACTTAACTTAATAGCTGGAGAAAAAGCTAAGGACTCTGTCGCCTATGGAGCTGCTATTCAATATTTATCCACCGGGGTAAATCTTCTTCCCCAAGATTGCTGGAAAAAGCATTATGCCTTAACACTTGGCCTTTATGAAAACCTAGCCGCCAGTGAACTTTGCATAGGAAACCAACAACAAGCGTCTGAACATTTTGATGCCATCATCCAGCATGGGCGTTCTTTATTAGAAATCAATCGCACGCAAATGCTAAAGGTTAGCTATTACTGCCAAACAGGTCGCCTGCAAGAAGGGCTAACATATGGCTTTGAATTACTCAAGCAAGTGGGTCTTCACCTTCCGTTAAAGCCAACACTTTGGCAAAAGCGCTTAGCGCTTCTCAAACTCTACATACACCCATACTTATATTCTTCAGACTATGTCAATAATTTAAAAAAATGCACCGATCCGCAAGCTCTTTTTATTACGGACATTTTCCAAGCCATCTTGTACCCAGCTTATTATGTGGGCACTGAATTTTTCATGGTTCTCTCGGCTGATTTTATGGGAATTTGCATAAAGTATGGACAATCTGAATGCTACGCCGAAGCTTACTGCTGTATGGCTTTATGTTCTACTATGGAGAAAATTCAAAACTATCAAGCCGCTTATCAATTTGGCCGCATAGCCAAAATGCATATGGCTAAATATCCCAATTCCATTGCTTCCAATCTCTCAAAGTGTGTTTACTATTCTTTTACTTTTTATTGGAATGAGCACATGCGTCAGGGCCCTATTCAACTTAAGCAAGCGGAAAGAGATTGCTTTGAAGTAGGACTTGTAAGCTACGCGGGAGGGGCTACTGCCCAATCCTCTAATCTGCTGCTATTAGCTGGAGAACCCTTAGACTACGTACAAGATGAAATTCGTAAAAATCAACAGCAAGCGATTAAGTACAAGACCGCCGCTGCAGTGGCTGTAACCACACTAGCCTTAGAAGTTTGTCTAGCATTTCAAGGCTTGACAAACGATCCTACAGATCCCATCCCTAAAGATTTTGAGACTCTTTTTAAAGCTTTTCCTGAAAAAAAAGATCTTAAAGGTATAGATTTACTGCTTTATTTTAACTACTACATATGGCGCACTTGCCTGCTTTACCACCATGAGCGCTATGCAGAGTCTGTCGCCATCGCTGAAAAAATCACGCTCATTTTGGACTATGTGCCCTCCAACTGTCTTTGGCTAATTTATTATTTTTACAAAGCCTTAGCTTTAGCTGCTCACTATTATAGATAAAAAAAATGACTGGCAGCAGCTTGAACAGCATCTAAAAAGGATAAAGAAATGGGCGGAAGCTAGTCCTATAAATTTTTTGCACAAATATTACCTGCTTTCCGCTGAGTTAGCTCGTCTGCAAGGAGAATCGCAAAAAGCTTTAAATTTTTATGAGCAAGCGGTTGCGGCGGCGGAAGAAAATCGCTACATCAATGATGAGGCGTTAGCCTATGAGTTGATGGCTAAATTTTATCTTTCTCTCGACTTTATGATTTGTTGTGCAAGCGAGATGGAAGGGCAG
>PLSG01000355.1 GCA_003164155.1 Parachlamydiaceae bacterium
AATGGCGGGTCAGAGACCTTTCATTTACAGAACAACCCAAATATTTTAATGAGGTTTCAACATGCTACGTCAACTGGTTAGCACATTTTTTTTGCTATGCCTGCTTCTCTCTCAAACAGCTTTTGGAGACAATGTGGGATTGCTCATCATGGCTACTGGAAAGTACATTCGCTTTGTCCCCCCATTAATCGAATCCGCCCAAAAATATTTTTGTACGGAACATGATGTGACCTTCTTTGTCTTTACCGATGGACAGCTTCCTCCTGAAGCACAGGCAGAAAACATCGTGACAATTTTCCAACCTCGGCTAGGATGGCCTTACGACACCATGATGCGCTATCACGCCTATAGCGCCCAATATGATCTGTTAATCTCGCAAGACTATCTCTTTGCCTGTGACGCGGATATGCGCTTTGTCGACAATGTGGGCAATGAGATTCTAAGTGAAAGGGTAGCCACACTGCATCCAGGTTTTGTGGGGCAGAGGGGTTCTTATGAAAAAAACAAGGCATCGAAAGCCGGTGTAGCGGCGTCTGAAGGCATACACTACTATGCCGGAGGCTTCTATGGCGGAACAGCTAAGGAAGTTTTGCATATAGCCCAAACGAACGCCAAAAATATCGACATAGATCTATCAAAGGGCATCATTGCCGTTTGGCATGATGAAAGTCACTGGAATCGCTACTGTATCGATAACAAGCCCACCTTAATACTATCGCCTTCGTATTGCTATCCTGAAAGGTGGAACTTGCCCTATCCCAAAAAGCTGTTAGCTTTAGATAAGAATCATGCTGAATATCAAACACCCCTATAGCCAACACAAGCAAGGATTACTAACCCAAGTTGCNNGCGTTTCTTTGCGTTAAAATTTCCTGTTACAGCGCTTTACTAACCCAAGTTGCTAGTCCATGCCGCCTAAATCCGGTTCCTCCGGATTTAGGCGGCATGGACTAGCAACTTGGATTACTAAATGGTCAGTCAAGGGGTAGTTGAGCAAGTCGTTTATAGCGCGGCATGTGGCGAATGTGCTTGTCCAATCTTCGTTGCAATTTTGCGTTGACTTTATTATCATTTATTTGATTGGCCATATTATATCCATAATTGACATCTTTTACAAAGGCATGCCTTTCGGCGCACATTTCGACCATGGGAAACATCATAGCCATATCCCATGTCATACTAAAAAACTTGTCTTTCCAAAGCAGATCTTCAATGCGGATTTTCTTAAATAGCCATGCGTAAAAAGTGCGCAGGTGAGAGGGGCATCTAAATTCTCGAAATTTATTAGCTAGAATGATCTCTTCTGGAACAGGCTGACACCAGCCCACATTGCCACTTGGAAACTCTTGCAAATTTCCATGCGTAAGCCATACGTCCTTTGTCGAATAGATACTATTCAGCTTTTGCAAAACATCCACATGTAGCAACCAATCATCTCCATCCACAGTGACTACAATTTCTTCATTGCGACAACTGTAAATAGCTCTAAATAAATTTTCAAATGCTCCACAGCGTTTGACGTTGCGCACCAAAGTAAAAAAAAAGTGATGTCCGGAATTGATCTTTTGAGAGAAGGCCTTAGACTTAGCCAGGTGATCAGCATAAACATTTTCATCAAAGTCTATTAATTGGCAACTCACTTTTTTTTCTTTAAGATATTGAGTTAGAGCTTCACTCATGCCATCGTTGGAACAGTCATCTATATAAATGATGCGGTAGTTGGGATAATCTTGGCTGATGATAGAGTCGATATTGGCTTGAAACCAACCCATGTTATTATAAGAAGGGACCACAACCACCATAGGCTTTCCCTTTAGGTGGAACTTTGAAGGAGAATCTCGGAGACTACCCCACACAAAACAAGGGAATATAAACATCACTAAAGCTGCTAGAGCATACTTCATACTAGTTTTTAACACTACCGCATCCAATGTGAAGGGTTTGAATAAGAAAAAAACACATTTCCACGCGCCATCAAAGTTGCTTTCAAGGGCGTTGCCTTGGGCTGTTGCACTGCTAGCCCTTTAGGCTGAGGATATTGATACATGTGCTCATAATAGTTTGACAGTGTAGTACAATATCTTTTTGTTGAAAAACAATCAAGCATTTTAGGCGGTACTTTAGGTAGGCAGTGCAGAACTCTAACACATATCTTGATTAGCTAAAATCCCAATAACCAATGATAGAGCTTGAAAAATGCTGATCCTTTGCCAGGATAGGGAAAAGGCCAGTCATAGGAATAATAGGGCCGACTTAAAACGGCCTTGCGGTGGGAAAAAGTCTCAAAGGAATATTTGCCTCCGTATTTCCCTGTGCCACTAGCTCCAATGCCGCCAAAAGGTAACCAGGGATTATATTGCGATATACAGTCGTTGATACACCCACAGCCATATGGCAAACTGTTGATAAAGGCCTTTTCAGCGCTTTGGTCTCTGGTGAAGAAATATGCGCACAGAGGATGCGGCTTGGTGGCCAATTCCCTTAAAAGGTCTGGCAGGCGATCGAAAGTCAAAATAGGCAAAACAGGCCCCATGATTTCTTCTTGCATAATAGGATCTTCCCATTTCACCTGCTCAATTATAGTAGGTGAAATGTACAGATCGTTTTCTTTGCAAGCTCCTCCATACACTGTTACTCCCTGGTGCATCAAATTTTGAATGCGCTTAAAATGC